>NZ_JAOCLC010000091.1:0-15689 GCF_029845105.1 Stenotrophomonas sp. GD03654
TCCCAACAGGACGACCCACCCCCCGGTCGGGTACGATGCTCGCCCCCCGTTCGGGACGCTGTACGCAATGAGCAAGAACAACGAAAAGGCCGCCCCACAGGGCGACGTGACCCAGGACCAGGCCGAGGATGCCGTGCGCACCCTGCTGCGCTGGGCCGGCGAGGACCCGTCCCGTGAAGGCCTGCTGGATACCCCCCGCCGTGTCGCCGAAGCCTATGGCGACTGGTTCAGCGGTTACCGCGATGACCCGCGCGCCTACATGGAGCGGACCTTCGAGGAAGTGGCCGGCTACGACGAACTGATCGTCCTGCGCAACATCGAGTACGAAAGCCACTGCGAACACCACATGGCGCCGATCATCGGCCGCGTGCACGTCGGCTACCTGCCGGCCGGCAAGGTGGTGGGCATCAGCAAGCTGGCCCGTGTCGTCGAAGCCTATGCCCGCCGTTTCCAGGTGCAGGAAAAGATGACCGCACAGATCGCCCAGTGCATCCAGGATGTGCTGCAGCCGATCGGTGTCGGCGTGGTCGTCGAAGGCGCCCACGAATGCATGACCACCCGCGGCATCCACAAGCGCGGCGTCAGCATGGTCACCTCGAAGATGCTGGGCAGCTTCCGCGACGACGCGCGTACCCGCGCCGAGTTCCTGCGCTTCATCGAAGTGGGCGGCAAGCGCTGAGCCGCTTGCCCGCGCCCCGCCGGCCCCTGCGGGCCGGTATGCCCACGGCTGCCCGCGCGGCCGCCGTGGGCGGCTGCTCGTCCCCGCCAGCCCTCATGAATCCTTTCGCTGCATGAAGCACCGCGAACGCATCTCCCGTTACCGCCATCTGCGCGAACAGCCCCAGTGGAAGCTGCTCGCCGCCGACCACGCTCCGGAAATCATCGGCCTGCTGCAGGGGCTGCTGATGGACGGCGAGCGCACGCTGTCGTCGTCGGTGCTCAACGAGCGCCTGCAGCGTGCGTTGGACCAGCTCAACGGCGACGAACTGTCGCGCGAGCTGCCGCGTACCGCGCAGGCCTACATCGCGCACTGGCTGGCCCAGGGCTGGCTGGAACGCCGCCTGCCCGAAGGCGCCGACCAGGAGCAGTACGAGCTGTCGACCGCGGCACTGCAGGCGATCCGCTTCGCCGACGGCCTTGAGCAGGCCCGCGTGGCCGCCACCGAAAGCCGCCTGGCGCTGGTCATCGAACAGCTCTCGCAGTTGGCCGCGCAGACCGAATCCGATCCGGACGCACGCCTGTCGGCACTGCGCGACGAGCGTGACCGCATCGACGCCGAGATCGCCCGCGTCGGCGCCGGCCGCGTGATCGCGCTGGATGGCAAGCGCGCGCTGGAACGTGCGCGCCAGATCATCGGCCTGGCCGACGAGCTGACCGAGGACTTCCGCCGCGTGCGCGACGACTTCGAGCAGCTCAACCGCGATTTCCGCGAACGCATCATCGACGACGAGGGCGAACGCGGGGACGTGCTGTCGCAGCTGTTCGAAGGCGTGGACGTGATCGGCGAGAGCGATGCCGGCCGCAGCTTCCAGGCGTTCTGGCGCCTGCTCAACGACGCCGAACAGAGCGCCCAGCTCGATGCCGCGCTGGAAGCGGTGCTGGCACGTGGCTTTGCGCGACGCCTGGACCGCAACGAACGCAACTTCCTGCGCGGCTTCACCAGCACCATGCTTGAGCGCGGTGGCCAGGTGCACGACGTGTTGCAGAACTTCGCGCGCAGCCTGCGCGGCTTCGTGCAGAGCCGTGGCTATCTGGAACAGCGCCGCCTCAACCAGCTGCTGAAGCAGGCGCAGTCCGAAGCGCTGGCCCTGCGCGACGAGTTCCCCGCACAGCGTGGCATCGGCCGTGACCTGCAGCTGACCACCAGCCGCCTGCGCTCGTGGTCGCAGTGGAGGCTGCACGATCCGCGCAGCGCCCAGGTCGATGGCAACGTCGAGTACAACGACGCCGCCGCGATCAGCCTGGAAAGCGTCGGCGATCTGGTCGCTTCATCCGAAATCGACTTCCGCACCCTGCGCCGCGACCTGCATGATCTGCTCGATGCACAGCCGCGGCTCAGCATCGCCCAGGCCCTGTCGCAGCGCGAAGCACCGCAGGGTCTTGGCAGCGTCATCGGCTACCTGTCGCTGGGCACGCGCTTCGGCAACGTGATCGCCGGTGAGCAGGAGCTTGCCGAATGGCGTGGTGGCGACGGCCAGGTCCGTCGCGCCCGCATCCCGCTGGTTTGGTTCACCCAGGAGAGACGCCATGAGCTGGCATGAAGATCCCATCGACGCACCGCAGGCCGACGTGGCGGAAGACGCCTACGAAGCCGAACCGGTGGCGGCCGTGGCGCAGCCCCGCCGTGGCAACGACGTGTACTACCTCGGCGATACCGGACGCCTGCCGCTGGACGCACGCCGCGCGCTGTGCCAGCTGCTGATCGGCCCCAGCATCGACCAGCTGCGCCACGCCAAGCTGTGGCCGGCACTGATCCGCAGCGAGGCGGCCATCCGCTCCTCGCTCGCGGACCTGTTCCTGGAACTGGTGCTCGACCGTGACAGCGGCGTGGCCTTCACCCGCCAGGCCGATACCGAAGACGTGGATGCGCCGGTGCTGCTGCGCACCTCGCCGCTGACCTTCATCGATTCGGTGCTGCTGCTGTACCTCCGCCAGCAGCTGGCCGAGGCTGATGCGCGCGGCAACCGCGCGGTGGTCGCCGACGCCGAGATGGCCGAAGCGCTGGCCATCTACGAAAAGAATCTGTCCACCGACCGCGCCGGCTTCAATCGCCGCGTCGCTTCGGCGGTGCAGAAGATGAAGGACAACCACATCCTGACCCGCCTCAGCGGCCAGGAAGACCGCCACGAAGTCTCGCCGGCGCTGAAGCTGCTGTTCTCCGCCGAAGACGTGTCCCAGCTCTCGGCGGTCTACCGCCAGCTGCGCGAAACCCCGGCCGCCGAGGCCTGAGAGACCCGACCATCGCATGGCTATCTCCAAGCACACTCCCGCCCTGTTCAACGAAGGCCTGCCGGACCCGCGCCTGCAGCAGTTCCGCATGCGCCGCCTGCAGGTGCACAACTGGGGCACCTTCAACGGCCTGACCGAAGTGCCGATCGCCGAGCGCGGCTTCCTGTTCGTCGGCCGTTCCGGCTCGGGCAAGTCGACCCTGCTCGATGCCATGTCCGCACTGCTGACGCCGCCGGCCATCGTCGACTTCAACGCCGCCGCGCGTGAAGCCGAGCGCAGTGGCCGCGACCGCAACCTGGTGTCCTACGTGCGTGGCGCGTGGGCTGACCAGCAGGACAGCGGCACCGGCGAAATCGCCACCCAGTACCTGCGCAAGGGCGCGACCTGGACCGCACTGGTGCTGGAATACCGCGCCGGCGATGGCCGCGTGGTGAGCCTGGTGCGCCTGCTGTGGATCTCCGGCAATGGCACCTCGGCCGGCGACGTGCGCAAGCACTACATGATCGCCGAGCGTCCGTTCGACATCGCCAAGGATCTTGGCGGCTTCGATCTGGACCTGCGCAAGCTCAAGCAGAAGCTGTCCGACCTGCACCACTTCGACACCTTCTCCGGCTACGCCGAGCGCTTCCGTGATCTGCTCGGCATTGACAACGAGATGGCGCTGCGTCTGCTGCACAAGACGCAGTCGGCGAAGAACCTGGGCGACCTGAACGTCTTCCTGCGCGACTTCATGCTCGACACGCCGAAGACCTTCGACGCCGCCGAGCGCCTGGTCAGCGACTTCGCCGAGCTCGATGGCGCGCACCAGGCGGTGGTCACCGCCCGTCGCCAGGTGGAGACCCTGCTGCCGGCACGCGCCTACTACAACGACCTGAAGGAAATGCACCGCCGGCGTGGCGACGACGAAGCCCTCAAGCTCGGCGTCGACAGCTTCCGTGAAAGCCGCCGCCAGGCGCTGATCGAAGCCCGCCTGCGCGAGATGGACGTGCGTGACCGTGGCCTGCTCGGCGAAGAAGCCCAGCGCCGTGCCGCACTGGACAACCACACCGAGCGCCTGGCCGAGCTGGAACTGCAGCGCCGCCAGCAGGGCGGTGAGCGCATCGAGGAACTGGAGCGCGAGCAGGGCCGTGCCGAAGCCGAGCGCGACCGCCGCAAGGCCAAGCGCGAACAGGCAAGCCAGGCCGCCCAGCAGCTGCAGGCCGAACTGCCGGACGACGCCCACGGCTTCGCCGAACTGGTCGAGCGCGCGCAGAACGAACTGCAGGATCGCCAGCGTGCCTCTTCGGCGCTGGACGATGCGATCAGCGATCGCCTGGGCGGCAAGCGCGATGACGAGCGCCGCTTCGGCGAAGTCCGTGCGGAACTCGAAGCGATGCAGCGCACGCCCTCCAACATCCCGGCGCCGATGCAGAAGCTGCGCGCGCGCCTGGCCGAGGAAACCGGCATTGCCGAGGCGGCGCTGCCGTTTGTCGGCGAGCTGATCCAGGTCCGCTCGGAAGAGCAGGGCTGGCAGGGCGCCATCGAGCGTGTGCTGGGCGGCTTCGCGTTGTCGCTGCTGGTCGATGACAAGCATTACAACGACGTCGCCGAGTGGGTGAACCGTACCCACCTGGGCATGCGCTTCACCTATTACCGTGTGCGCCGCAACGACGATGCGTTTGCCCGTGAGCCGTCGGCGAAGTCGCTGCTGCACAAGCTGGAACTGCGCGAGCACGTGTTCGAAAGCTGGCTGCGCCGCGAGCTCGGCAAGCGATTCGACTACGAATGCGTGGATGCCAAGCAGCTGCGCAACGTCGACCGCGGCATCACCCGCGAAGGCCAGGTCAAGCACCCGGGTGACCGCTTCGAGAAGGATGACCGCAGTGCGGTGGGCGACCGCCGCCGCTGGATCCTCGGCTTCAACAACCACGACAAGGTGGGCGCCTTCGAGCGTGAAGCACAGGAACTGGCCAAGCGCATCGCCAGCTGCGAGACCGACATCGCGCGCCTGCGTGGGCAGCGTGACCGCGACAACGAACGTCGCCTGGCCTGCCACGAGCTGGTCAGCATCAGCTGGAACGAGATCGACATCGCCGCCCCGCAGCAGCGCCTGACCGATATCGAGGCCACCCTGCGCGACCTGCGCGAAGGCAATGCGGACCTGGCCAAGCTGGCCAAGCAGATCGACGCGGTGCGCGCCGACATCGAGCAGGCTCGCCGCACCTATGAAGACGTCCGCGTCGAGCGCGGGCAGCTGGTCAAGGAGCGCGATCGCCTCGACCGCGCGCGACAGCAGAGTCGTGCGCTGGTGTTGCCGAGCCTGGCCCAGGAGCAGGAAGCCGGCCTTGCCGAGCGCCTGCAGGAACAGGGCCCGCTCAGCCTGGAAACGCTGGAAGCGCACATGCGCCAGGTCAGCAACGCGCTGAACGAGCAGCTGTCGTCCTCGCAGCAGGACCTCAACCGCATCGAGAACCAGCTGATCGGTTGCTTCCGCCGCTTCATCCAGCAGTGGCCGGAGGAATCGGGTGACTTCACCGTGTCGGTGGCGTCGGCCGAGGACTTCCTCGCACGCTTGGAACGACTCGAGCGCGATGGCCTGCCGCAGCACGAAGAGCGCTTCTTCGATCTGCTGCAGAACCAGAGCAAGAACAACCTGCTTGCGCTGCAGCGCCATAGTGCCGAAGCCCGCAAGTCGATCGGCCAGCGCCTGGACGAAGTGAACGCCAGCCTGGAGCAGGTGCCGTTCAACCGTGGCACGCTGCTGACCATCGAACTGAGCGACCGTCGCCTGCCGGAAGTCGGCGAGTTCCACCTGCAGCTGCGCGAGGTGCTGTCGCAGCAGCAGACCGAGCAGCGCGAGCTGGCCGAATCGCAGTTCACCGTGCTGCGCCAGCTGGTCAACCGCCTCGGCTCGCAGGAAGGCGAGGACAAGCGCTGGCGCGAGCTGGTGCTGGACGTGCGCATGCATGTGGAGTTCATCGGTGTCGAGCTGGATGCGGAAACGCGCCAGCAGGTCGAGATCTACCGCAGCGGCGCCGGCAAGTCCGGTGGCCAGCGCCAGAAGCTGGCCACCACGTGCCTGGCGGCAGCGCTGCGCTACCAGCTCGGCGGCGCCGACAGCCAGCTGCCCAGCTACGCCGCTGTCGTGCTCGACGAAGCGTTCGACAAGGCCGACAACGAGTTCACCGCGCTGGCGATGAACATCTTCGACAACTTCGGCTTCCAGATGGTGGTCGCCACCCCGCTGAAGTCGGTGATGACGCTGGAACCGTTCATCGGTGGCGCCTGCTTCGTCGAAATCAGCGGCCGCCACGATTCCGGCGTCCTGCTGATCGAGTACGACGAAGAAGGCAAGCGCCTGAAGCTGCCCGAGCGCAGCCGCCAGCAGGCCAACGAACCGGAAGAAGCAGAGGCCTGAGCGCCTCGGTCCATCTACCTGTAGAGCCGAGCCATGCTCGGCTGCTCTTCGCGATGGGAAACCGTGTGCCAACCAAGGTTGGCACCTACCGGGTCATGAGGCGCATTCACGCCCCGCGGAACGTATCCCACGCCATCCGCGCGATCAGCACCACCACCAGCCCCACGAACAGCTTGCGGATGAACGGCGTGCCGCCCTTCAGTGCCAGGCGCGTGCCCACCACCGAACCGATGATGTTGGCTGCCGCCATCGGCAGCGCGAACAGCCACAGGATGTTGCCGGTCGGTACGAAGAACGAGATCGCTGCCACGTTGGTCGCCAGGTTCACCACCTTCGATGCCGCCGAGGCGCGCAGGAAATCCAGGCCGAAGAAGCGCACGAACAGGAAGATCAGGAAGCTGCCGGTGCCCGGCCCGAAGAAGCCATCGTAGAAGCCGATCGCCGCACCGATCGCCAGCGCGATCACCAGCTCGCGGCGACCGATCTCCTGCGGCCGGTGCAGCGCGCCAAAGTCCTTCTTCCACAGCGTGTAGGCCAGCATCGCGATCAGCAGCACCAGCACCAGTGGGCGCACCGCGTCCTTGGGCAGCAGGCTTACCGCAGTGGCTCCGGCGAAGGAGAAGATGAAGGCCGTACCGGCCGCGAACAGCACCGGCTTCCACGGGAAGCGCACGTTGCGCGCATAGCGCCAGGCAGCCGCACCGGTACCGAACATCGAACTGAACTTGTTGGTACCAAACAACATCGCCGGCGTCTGCTGCGGCAGCACCGTGAACAGGCCAGGCAGCTGCACCAGGCCACCGCCACCCACGGCGGCATCCACAAGACCGGCGATGAAGGCGATCACCACCAGCCACCACAACTCAGGGGGAACCAGTTCCAGCACGGCGATCAATCAAGGTGGGGGCGCGACAGCATACGCCTGTCCTGTACCGGCGACCCGTGCCGTACGTGGATCGATCCGTGCAACCCGGCGACAATACGGATATGAGCAAGAAACCTGCCGATCCCTGTCCCTGCGGCCTGCCCGCCGACTATGCGGCCTGCTGCGGCCGCTTCCACGCCGGTGAAGCCGCGCCGGATGCCGAGCGCCTGATGCGTTCGCGCTACAGCGCCTATGCACGGGGCTTGGCCGACTACCTGCGCCAGAGCTGGCACCCGGACACGCGTCCGGCCGAGCTGTCGCTGGATGATGCGCCCGGCCAGCGCACGCATTGGCTGGGCCTGACCGTGCACGAGCACACCGTCACCGGCGCCGACAGCGCCGAGGTCCGGTTCACCGCGCGCTACCGGGTGGGCGGCGGCAGCGCGGTGAAGATGACCGAGCACAGCCGCTTCCTGCGCGTCGACGGCCGCTGGTACTACCTCGACGCTGCCTGAGCCTCAGCCAGCGCGTACTGCCAGCACGTCCTGTTCGGCATACGCGCGCACCTGGTTGCGGCCGCCGTCCTTGGCGACATACAGCGCCTGGTCGGCGGCCTTGACCACGGCCGCCGGGCGCGGACCGACGCGACTGTCGGCCAGACCGATGCTTACGGTTACCTGCACTACCTGTCCGCTGCCGCCGCGCCCGCGCTGCTGGCGCCCGGCGTCATCGTCGCGGCTGCGGGTGCTGCGGTCACGCAGCTGCATGCGGGTGTCCTCGATGCTCTGCCGCAGGGCTTCCACGGCATCGACACAGGCTATTGCCGGACGGTCCAGGAACACCACCGCGAACTCCTCGCCGCCATAGCGGAACGCACGACCACCATCGCCTACCCGCGCCAGCCGCGAGGCCACCAGGCGCAGCACGTCGTCGCCGGTGTCGTGGCCGTGGGTGTCGTTGAACGATTTGAAATGGTCCACGTCCACCATCGCGATGCTGTAGGTGCCGCGTGCCCGCTGCAGGGTCTCGTTGAACGCGCGGCGCCCGGGCAGGCCGGTCAGCTCATCGCGGAAGGCCATGTGGAAGGACTCCTGCAGCATCGCGCCCAGCATCAGCAGCAGGGCCGCGCTGCTCAGTGCCGGCAGCAGCACCGGCTGCAGGAACACCCTCGGCAGCATCCACCACAGGCACAGCAGGGCCAGCAGCATCGCCGTGTGCAACGGGCGCGGATGCCGCCAGGCCTGCCCGCCCAGCGCGGCGGTTGCCAGCAGGAACAGCAGCGCTGGCAGCTGCGCCAGCGCGTTCCAGTCGACCGGGATCCACGCCCAGTGACGGTTCGACAGCAGATCGTGCATGCCGCGCGGCTGCTGCGTGGCCAGCAGCAGGAAGATCAGCAGTGCCGTGCCGCTGGCGACGGAGCGCAACAGCAGGTCGTGGCGGCGCCGCCCGCGCTCCGGCCACAACGACAGGCCGGCGAACAGCAATGGCAGCCACGCCGAGATGGCATGGAAGCGCAGCGGTGTCAGCGCGCCGACATGGCCGCTGCGCAGGTAGCCGCCGACATCCTGGTGCAGCAGCGCGAACATGACCGCCACCACCAGCAGCAGGCACAGCGAACGTACCTGGTGGTAGAGCAGGGCAAGGCCGGCGCCGAGGCAGGCCAGCAGCCAGGGCAGGATGCGCTGCGCCGGGCTGGCCACATCTGCGGTATCCAATGCGGTCCATACCACCACGGCAACCAGCAGGGCGGGCAGCACGAACAGGTAGTGCGCAGGCTGGCGGAGCGGATGCAGGGGCAAGCAGGAATTCCAGCGCGGTGACGACGCGGCCGCAGCATTGCCGTTAGCGGCGTTCGGGCCGGCTTCTTGAATGCGGCAGGCTCATCCATGTGAACGAAGTGACGCCGAACCATGACATCGCACTCACCGTCCAGCGCCGATGCTGACCCCATGGACAGCGTACCCGCCGCCGTCGCTGCCCCGCAGCACGATCTCGCCCACCAGTTCGCACGCGTGCGCGCGCGCAGCATGCAACTGGCCTCGCCGCTCAGCGCCGAGGACGCCATGTTGCAGAGCATGGCCGACGCCAGCCCGAGCAAATGGCACCTGGCCCACACCACCTGGTTCTTCGAACGCTTCGTGCTGGCGGGCTTCGCTGCTGCATCGGCGCATGACCCGGCCTGGGATTACCTGTTCAACAGCTACTACAAGAGCATCGGGCCGGCGCACGCAAGGCCGCAGCGTGGGCTGCTGTCGCGGCCATCGCTGCAGCAGGTGCGCGACTACCGCCAGCAGGTCGATGCACAGGTGCAATCGCGGCTGGCGGCAGGCGACCTTGATGAGCAGGCGCTGCAGCACCTGCAGCTGGGCCTGCAGCACGAACAGCAGCACCAGGAGCTGCTGCTCACCGACATCAAGCATGCATTCTGGTGCAACCCGTTGCAGCCCGCCTACCGCGAGGACCTGCAGCCGGCCACCAGCGCTGCCAGTGCGCAGGGCTGGATCGAATCACCCGAGCGCATCGTCACCATCGGCGCCGCAGCCTGGCCGCAGCACACCGCCTTCGCCTACGACAACGAATCGCCAGCGCATCGCGTGCTGCTCCCCGCGCACGCACTGGCCGAGCGCCCCGTCAGCAATGCCGAGTACCGTGCCTTCATCGATGCCGGCGGCTACCGCGAGCCGCGCTGGTGGCTCAGTGAAGGCTGGGCAGTGCGTGAAGCCGAGGACTGGCGGCATCCGCTGTACTGGGATGACACCCTGCAGCGCGAGTACACCCTGGGCGGTTGGCGCGAACTGGACCCGCATGCGCCGGTCTGCCACCTCAGCTACTACGAGGCCGATGCCTTCGCCCGCTGGGCCGGCGCGCGCCTGCCCAGCGAATTCGAGTGGGAAGCCGCTGCCGCGTCGCACCCGCTGCGCGGCCATTTCGCCGATGACGATCGGCTGCACCCGCAGGCAGCGCCGGGCAGTGGAATGCGGCAGCTGTTCGGCGATGTCTGGGAATGGACCCACAGTGCGTATGGCGCCTATCCGGGCTTCCGCCCGTTCGCCGGTAACCTCGGTGAATACAACGGCAAGTTCATGTGCGGGCAATGGGTGTTGCGCGGCGGCAGCTGCGTGACGCCCCGCGGCCATGTGCGCGCCAGCTACCGCAACTTCTTCATGCCTCCGGCGCGCTGGCAGTTCTCCGGGCTGCGCCTGGCCAGGGACCTCGCATGAGTACGGTGAAGGACGCGCTGCAGGCGCTGACCGATCTCACCCCCGGGCGCCAGCAGATCCTGGCTGACGTGGTGGCCGGGTTGTCGCGCACGCCCCGGCAGCTGCCGTCCAAATATTTCTACGATGCACGTGGCTCGCGCCTGTTCGAGCAGATCACGCAGACCCCCGAGTACTACCCCACGCGCACCGAACTGGCTCTGCTGGCGCGTGTGCTGCCGGACATCGCCCGCACCGTTGGCCCGCGCCTGCACGTGGTGGAGCTGGGCAGCGGCAGCGGACGCAAGACCGCGCTGCTGCTGGCCGCCCTGCACGATCCGGTGGCCTACACGCCGATTGAAATTTCGCGTGCCGCGCTGCTGTCCAGCATCGATCATCTGGCACCGGCACTGCCCCAGGTGGAGATGCTGCCGGTCTGCGCCGACTTCACCCGTCCCGTGGCCGTACCCATGCCCGAACGCGAACCCGCGCGACGGCTGCTGTTCTTCCCCGGCTCCACGCTGGGCAACTTTGAAGGCGAAGACGCGGTCGCACTGCTGCGGGCGATGCGCCAGACAATGGGCCGCGACGGCCTGGCCCTGGTCGGCATCGACCTGCACAAGGACCCGGCGCTGATCGAGGCGGCGTACAACGATGCGCAGGGCGTCACCGCCGCATTCACTCTCAATCTGCTGGCGCGCCTCAACCGTGAGATCGGCAGCGACTTCGACCTCGACGGCTTCCGCCACCGTGCTCGTTACAGCATCGCGCGGCTGCGCATCGAAACCGATCTGGTCAGCCGCTGGGCGCAGGATGTGCATCTGGAGGGACGCACCTTCCACTTTGCCGCCGACGAACCGATTCGCGTGGAGTACAGCCACAAGTACACCGACGACAGCTTCGAGGCCTTGCTGCAGGAGGCAGGACTGCAGGTCACGCAGCGCTGGAATGCCGACAGTCCCGCCTACGGCCTGCGCCTGCTGCGTGCCACCTAGGGCGGACGGCCAGCCGGTGCCCCTTCAGGTTCAGCAGCACCGCTACCCCTAAGATGGCCGTGCAACGGCAACACGGAGGACGCCATGCCCATTCTGACCACGCTCGGCCTGGCGACCGCTCTCGCCGCGCCCCCCGTGCTGCCTGCAGCATCCGATGCCAGCGTCGATCCGGCCTTCAGCCGCTGCCTAGCGGGCCTGCAGGCCACGGCCGCCAGCCAGGGTATCAGCGCCGACCGCTTCAATGAGATCACCGCCGGCCTCACCCCGGACCCCAGCGTGCTCGGCCTGCTCGATGCGCAGCCGGAATTCACCACGCCGATCTGGGACTACCTGGCCGCGCTGGTCGATCGCCAGCGGGTGGCTGATGGTCGCGCCATGCTGCAGCAGCATCGCGATCTGCTCGATCGGGTGTCGGCGCAGTACGGCGTCGACCCGGCCACCATCGTCGCGGTCTGGGGCGTGGAGAGCGACTACGGCCGCGTGTTCGGCAAGCGCCCACTGCTGCAGTCACTGGCCACGCTGTCCTGCGCCGGCCGTCGCCAACCCTTCTTCCGCGGTGAACTGCTGGCCCTGCTCAAGCTGATCGACCGCGGCGACCTGCAGGCACAGGGACTCACCGGCTCCTGGGCCGGTGCCTTCGGGCATACGCAGTTCATGCCCAGCACCTATGCACGCATCGCCGTGGACGGTGATGGCAATGGCCGCCGCGATCTGGTCGGCAGCATTCCCGATGCGCTGGCCTCCACCGCCAACTACCTCAAGCGCGCCGGCTGGCGCAGCGGAGAGCCGTGGGGCATGGAAGTCCGCGTTCCTGCGGGCTTCAACGCCAGCCAGGCCGGCCGCACCCAGCGTCGCGCCCTGGCCGACTGGCGTGCGCAGGGTGTGACCGCGCTGGATGGCAGCGCGTTGGCTCCGGCCAACCTGCCGGCGGATGCGCGCGCCGCCCTGCTGCTGCCGGCAGGCAACAAGGGCCCGGCATTGCTGGTGTTCCGCAACTACGACGCGATCTACAGCTACAACGCCGCGGAAAGCTATGCGCTGGCGATCGCGACGCTGGCTGACCAATTGCGTGGCGGCAACGGGTTGGCCACTGCCTGGCCGACCGACGACCCGGGCCTGGGCCGCGATGAGCGCCGCCAGCTGCAGACCCTGCTCCTGGCCCGTGGCCACGACATCGGTGCCGCCGACGGCATGATCGGTACCGCCACGCGTCGCGCGATCCAGACCGAGCAGCAGCGCCTGGGCTGGAGCGAGGTGGACGGCCGCGCAGGCCAGCGCATCCTGCGCACGCTGCAGGAAGAGGCGGCCGCCACCGCGCCCGCCGGGCAGAAGGCCTTGCCGGCGGCACGTTGACCGCGACATCATCGCCGCGGTCTTCAAGGAGCGTCATCGCATGCAGTCGAATCCGGACATCAGCGCCGGCCTGTATCACGGCCTGGACGCCTGGCAGGTGCGAACCGCCAACGCCACGGCGGTCGTCAGTGTGTTTGGTGGCCAGCTGCTGTCGTTCATTCCCGATGGGCAGCCCGATCTGCTGTGGCTTTCGCCCACGCGCGCCGAGCTGCCCACGCCCATCCGCGGTGGCGTGCCGGTGTGCTGGCCGTGGTTCGGCCGCCAAGGCCAGAGTGCCGATGTACCGGCGCATGGCCTGGTACGTACCGCGCGCTGGGAGCTCCTGCAGGCCAGCCAGAGCGATGACGGTGAAGTCGAGCTGCAGTTGGCGCCTGCGCCCTGCGCCGATCCCGGCCTGCGCCTGCAGATGCAGCTGCGCATCGGCCGCCGGCTGCGCCAGCAGCTGGTCACCGAGAACACCGGAACCTCGCCGGTGACCTTCACCCAGGCCCTGCACAGCTATTTCCGGGTGGGCGATGCCAACCAGGTCGAGGTCGAGGGCCTTGATGGCCTGCAGTACCTGGACAAGTACGAGGACTATGCGCAGCCGCGCCTGCAACAGGGGCCGTGGTCATTGCGCGATCCGCGTGATCCCGGTCGCAGCGATCGCATCTATACCGGTGCCGGCGGCCATTACGTGCTGCGTGACCCCGTACTGCAGCGGCGGATCGAGATCCGCAGCGAAGGCAGCCAGACGCTGGTGGCCTGGAATCCCGGCGCCGAGGCCGCAGCCAGGATGTCCGATGTCGGCGATGGCTGGCACGATTACGTCTGCCTGGAAGTGGCCAACGCCGGCCCGGAGCAGATTACGCTTGCGCCAGGTGCGCGCCATCAGCTGGTGCAGACCCTGGCCAGCGCCGCGCTGTAGGCGCTGGCAGCGATTTCAGTTTGTCGATGCAGGTAGCAAGGACGGAAAACATGCAGGAAGCACAGTGGTGGTACGCCAATGGCAGGCAGAGCAGTGGGCCGGTGGATCTGGCCGGTCTTCGCCAGCTGCAGCGGGAAGGGACGGTTACGGCGCGCACGCTGCTCTGGTGCGAAGGCATGCCCTCGTGGCGGCCGTTGGCGGAACTGGAGCAGGCGTCCACGCCCATCGAGGTAGCTCCGGCCCCGGATATCGACGCAGCCCCTGCGGTTGAGGGCATTGCGGCGAGTGTCGGCGATCCGTCCGATCCCTATCGTGCGCCGGTCGCTGTACCGGATAGGGCCGTGCCTGCCGGGCTGGAAGGCGAAATGGCCTTGTACGCCAGCGTGGTCGGCGGCAACTTCCCGATCTATCGCCAGCGCTGGCGGCTGGATCAGGGCATTGCCACGGGCAGTGGCACCTGGCACTGGCCGGCCTTCCTGCTCGGCCTGATCTGGATGATGTACCGCAGGATGTACCGCCTGGCGGCGATGTGGGCCGGCCTGCTGCTGCTGATCAGCGTGGTGGAGACCCTGCTGGATGTGCCGGATGGCCTGTCGCTGGTCATCACCTTCGCGCTCAGCATCACCACTGGCATCTTTGGCAACAGCTGGTACCTGGCACACTGCCAGCGCCTGATCGCCCAGGCCCGTGCCGTCACCGGCGGCGATGACGCACGGCTGCGCAGCGAGCTGACCGCACGCGGCGGCACCAGCGTGGTCGCCACGCTGGTCGCCATCGTCATCGCGGTGGTGCTGAGCATCGTGGGTGCCGCATTGGCGGGGTAGGGCAGGTCAACGGCCCTGATGGGGCCGCAGCACCAGCAGGCACAGCGCACCGGCGACCAGGCCCCAGAACGCCGAGCCGATGCCAGCCAGTGAGACGCCCGAGGCGGTGACCAGGAAGGTGACCAGTGCCGCCTCGCGGTCCCGCTCTACCGCCAGCGCACTGGCCAGACTGTTGGCGATGGTGCCGAACAGCGCGATACCGGCCACGCAGGCCACCAGCTCCTTCGGGAAGGCGGCGAACAGTGCGGCCACGGTGGCACCGAACAGTCCGATGACGATGTAGAAGGCACCTGCCGCCATGGCGGCGGTATAGCGTCGTGCCGGGTTCTCATGCGCATCGCGGCCCATGCAGATCGCCGCGGTGATTGCTGCCAGGTTCAGCGCGTACGCACCGAACGGTGCCAGCAGCGTATTGACCACACCGATCCAGCCGATCAGCGGCGACACCGGGGCGTCGTAGCCGGATGCCCGCATCACCGCCACGCCCGGAATGTTCTGCGAGGCCATGGTGACCACGAACAGGGGCAGGGCGATGCCGGCCACCGCAGTCCAGGACAAGGATGGGGTCACCCATTGCGGTACCGCCAGCTGCAGCTGCACCTGCTGTGCGTGCAGCAGGCCACGGCTGGCCGCGACCGCGATGCCGACCAGCAGGGTGGCGATGACCGCATAGCGCGGGAACAGGCGGCGTCCGGCCAGCCAGGTGGCGAACATTGCCAGTGCCAGTACCAGTTGGGTGTTCATGGCCACGAACACGTCCAGACCGAAGCGCAGCAGCACCCCGGCCAGCATGCCGGCGGCCATCGCCATCGGCACCCGCTGCATCAACCGGGCGAAGATGCCGGAGAAGCCTGCCAGCATGCCCAGCACCGCGGCGAGCAGGAATGCACCGGTGGCTTCAGCAAGCGAGGCGCCACCGGCACCGACCACCAGCATCGCCGCGCCCGGTGTCGACCATGCGGTCACCACCGGCACGCGATAGCGCAGCGACAGCCCGATGCAGGTCACACCCATGCCCAGTCCCAGTGCCCACATCCATGAGGCGATCTGTGCCTGGTTGGCACCGACGGCTTGTGCAGCCTGGAACACGATGACGGCCGAACTGGCGAAGCCGACCAGCACAGTAATGAAGCCGGCAACGAGGGCCGGTACTGAAAGGTCGCGCCACCACGCTTGCCGCACCTGCATGTTCATTACCGTCT
>NZ_JAOCLC010000092.1:0-15263 GCF_029845105.1 Stenotrophomonas sp. GD03654
GATCAGAACCCGTAGCGCAGGAAACCCCCATCCACCGCGATGCACTCGCCGGTGACATAGCTGGCCGCCGGCAGGCACAGGAAGCCGACGGCCGCGGCCACTTCCTCCGGCTCGCCAATGCGGCGCATCGGCGTGCGGTTGATCACTTCCTCGTAGTAATCCGGGTCCGACAACGGGCCGGACGTGCGCCGCGTGCGGATGTACCACGGCGCCACCGCATTGACCCGGATGCCATCCTCGGCCCACTCCACTGCCAGGTTGCGGGTCATCTGATGCATCGCCGCCTTGGTCATGCCGTAGACCACACCGCTGCGCACGTGGGTCAGGCCGGACACGCTGCCGACGTTGACGATGGACGACGACGCGTGGCGGGCCAGCAGCGGATGCGCGTAGCGCGACAGCTCGAACGCCGAGAACAGGTTGGTCTCGAAGATCTTCCGCCATTCGTCCTCGGAGTACTCCGTGGCCGCCTTGGTGACGTTGCCGCCGGCATTGTTGACCAGGATGTGCAGGCCATCGCTGTAGTCCTCCACCCAGTCCAGGATCTGGCGGCGGTCCTCGTCGTCGGAAACATCGGCGGCCAGCGCATTCACCTGCATCTGCGGATACACATCCAGCAGTTCGTCGCGCGCGGTCTCCAGCATGTCGATATCGCGGCCAACGATCATCAGGTCGGCACCGAGCCCCGCCAGTTCATGCGCGATGGCCAGGCCGATGCCGGCGCTGGCGCCGGTGATCAGTGCCGTCTGGCCGTCCAGGCGCCACCGTTGCTGGGTCATGTGTCCTCCGGGGCCGTGCCCACTGCATTTCGATGCCGCAAGGATACGCGCTCACGGCGGCGCCCTGCCGGAGATGCGACACTGCCCGTACGCCCACCGCGGAGAGCCGCCATGCGCATCCTGATCCTGTCCACATCCGTGCTGGCCAGCCTGCTGCTGGCGGGCTGCCAGCGGCCGCCGACGCCGAACCCGGAAAAGCCACCGGCACCTCAGGCGATGGCGCGCGCGATGCATGAGCCGCTGGACCGCGCCAAGGGGGTGCAGAAAACCGTGGACGATGCCGCCGCGCGTGAGCGCAAGGCCGAGGCCGAAGCGACGCAGTGACCTGTGGGGTCAGAGCCCTTTTCGCTGCAGAGGGATCCGGCCCCATGAATGAAAACGCCCGGCCAAGGCCGGGCGTTTTCATTCGTTGCCGTTGCCGATCAGAACCCGCAGAAGCAGTACGCCAACGCCTTCACCGGTGCGCCATTGCCCTTTTCGCGGGCCGCGTTCTCGACGAAGCGCAACTGAGTGTCCACTTCCGGCATCGTGCGTGCCAGCATCATCCGCGCCATGCCCGAATCGGACAGCATCCAGGCACCGGCGCGGCTGCCAGCGAACCCGCTGACGAACTGCGCGAACGGCGTGGCTGCCTTCTCGATGTAGCGCACGCGGTAGGCATCGGCCTTGCCGAGCTTGGCGCGACTGGCGGCGTCGGCCACGGCATCCTTCAGGCCACCGAAGGCATCGACCAGGCCACGTTCCTTGGCCTGTGCACCGCTCCACACGCGGCCACGGGCCACTTCGTCGACAGCCTCGACCGGCTTCTTGCGGGCGTCGGCGACGCGACCGGTGAAGTCGGCGTATCCCTTGTTGATCACCGTCTGGATGACCTGGCCCACCGCCGGATCCATCGGACGGGTGACATCGAAGGCACCCGCGAAACGGGTGGTGCCGACACCATCGGTATGCACGCCGATCTTGTCCAGCGCGCGGCTGAAGTTCGGCACCATGCCGAAGATGCCGATCGAACCGGTGATGGTCGACGGATCGGCATAGATGCGATCGGCATTCATGCTGATCCAGTAGCCACCGGAGGCCGCCAGGTCGCCCATCGACACCACCACCGGCTTGCCGGCGGCCTGCAGGGCCACCACTTCGCGACGGATCTGCTCGGAGGCGAACACTTCACCACCCGGCGAATTGACGCGCAGCACCACCGACTTCACGTTCTCGTCGTCACGCGCGGCACGCAGCAGCGCCGAGGTCGATTCGCCACCGATGCGGCCGGCCGGGAGATCGCCGCCGCTGATTTCGCCGGCGGCCACCACCACCGCTACCTGCGGACGGTTGTCGACCGGGTTGCGGCGCGCATCGAGCTGGCCCAGGTAGGTGCCGAAGTCGACGTTGCGGAAACCACCGTCGGCATCGTCATCAGCCACGCCGCGCTCGATCATCAGATCCTCGAATTCCTCGCGGGTCTTCAGTGACGTCACCAGCTTCTGCTGCAGGGCGAACTTGGCCAGGTCGCCACCGGCGGCGGCGATGCCTTCCGGCAGCGTGTCGATGCCGGCGGCCAGCTGTGCCGGGTCCAGGCGACGGGCCTTGGCGATGTCGCCCAGGTAGCGCTGCCACACGTCGTTCATCCAGAACAGGTCGGCTTCCTTGGAGGCCGGCGACGCAGCGTCGAGCACGTACGGCTCGGCCGCGGACTTGTACTCGCCCACCTTGAACAGGTGCACGTCCACGCCCAGCTTGTCCTGCAGGCCGGTGCGGAAGTACTGGCGATAGCGGCCCAGGCCTTCGAGCACGACCGAACCCATCGGGTCCAGGTAGACCTCGTCGGCCTGCGCGGCCAGCAGGTACTGCGACTGGCCCATGCTCTCGCTGTAGGCCACCAGCTGCTTGCCGGAGGCGCGCAGATCCTGCAGCGCGGCGGCCACTTCACGCAGCGAGGCGAAGCCGGACGGCTGCAGCTTGTCCAGCTCCAGCACCACGCGCTCGATCTTCTTGTCTTCCTTGGCCGACTCGATCACCCGCAGCAGGTCACGCAGCTGTATCTCTTCGGCGCCGTTGTCACCTACCGCCTTGGCCAGCGCGCGGCTGACCGGATCGGCACTGAACTGCTCGACCAGGCGGCCTTCCGGTGCGATCACCAGGGTGGTGCGGTCCTGCAGCGACTTGCTGGCACCGGCGCCCATGCCGGCAGCGATGACGAACATCACCAGCAGCAGGAACAGCAGGCCGAAGAACACCAGGTTGAGGATCAACCTGCGGGTGAAGTTCATGACGTCCCACAGCCCGATGAAGAAACTGGCGACGGGGTTGCGACGCGCCGGGGGCAGCGGGGGCACGGGTTGATTCATGGAACGCTCCGGATGGCTTCTTGCCGTGGTGCCAGCATAGCCGGTGCCGCGTGATGCAGCATCGGACACAAGTCAGGGGATCGCCCGCCATGGGTCGGCATGGCGGGCGGGACGGATCAGGACAACATCGACTGGCCGACGCGCAGGCTGCTGCGGCGCAGGCGCCAGCCCATCAGGATGGCGGCGGCGGTCAGGCCGACGATCAGGCCGATCCACATGCCCTGCGGGCCCATGCCCAACCCCAGGCCGAGCCCGGCGCCGAGCGGCATGCCCAGGCCCCAGTACGCGAACATGGCGATGAACATTGGCACCCGGGTGTCCTTCAGGCCGCGCAGCGCGCCGGCCGACAGCACCTGGATGCCATCCGGGAACTGGAAGGTGGCCGCGTACAGCAGCAGGGTCGAGGCCAGGCCGGCCACCGCCAGGTCGTTGGTGTAGACACCGACGATGGCATCGTGGCCGAACAGCAGTACCGCCGCCGAGAGCGTCTGCGTGCCCATGATGATCGCGTAGCCGGCCCAGGCCGCACGCCGTACACCGAAGCCATCGCCACGGCCGACCGCATGGCCGACGCGCACGGTGGTGGCCTCGGCCACGCCCATCGGAATCATGAAGCACAGCTGGGCGACGTTGATCGCGATCTGGTGCGCGGCCGCTTCGTTGGCACCGAGGCGCCCGATCAGCAGCGCGGTGACGATGAACAGGCCGCCCTCCATCAGCACGGTAATGCCGATCGGCAGGCCGGTGCGCAGCAGATCCCAGATCGCCGACCAGCGCGGTCCTTCGAAGTGCGAGAACAGCTGCAGGTGGGCGAAGCGCTTGGTGAACCACAGGTAGGTGGCGAAGGCGATCGCCTGCAGCCACATCATCACCGCCGAGGCGATGCCCAGGCCCTCGGCACCCATTTCCGGGAAGCCCAGCTTGCCGTTGGCCAGCACGTAGCCCATCGGCGCCAGCACCAGCAGGCCGCCGAAGCCGAGCAGCATGGTCGGCAGCGTCCAGTGCATGCCCTCGCTCAGATAGCGCATGCAGAAGTACAGGGTCAGCGCCGGGCCGCCCCAACGCACCGCATGCAGGAACGCGGTCGCCCCCGGCACGATGTCCGGTGCGATGCCGAATGCCGGCAGCAGCGGCGGCACCACGGTGAGGAAGGTGAACATGATCAGGCCAAGGCCCAACGCCAGCCACAGTGCCTGGCGGAACAGCGGGCCGATCTCGCGCTCGCGGCCGGCGCCATGCAGCTGCGACACCGAAGCGGTGAGCGAGATCAGGGTGCCGATCGGGATCAGCATCGGCAGCCACAACAGCGCCGTGCCGATGGTCACCGCGGCCAGGGTCGCGGTGGCATGGTGGCCGGCAATGACGTTGTCGACGAAGGAGATCAGACCGGTGGACACATGCCCGAGCACAAGCGGCAGGGCGAGCAGACCGGTGGCGCCGACTTCCTTGCTGAAGCGCGGCGTGGAGGTTGCAGTAGACATAAGGTGCTTGACGCGAACTGCGGTTGCGCGCGAAGGGCACAGGCACCGGGTTGCGGGCCGCCATCTTACGCGTGCGGCGCGCGCATTCCCATGACATGGCGTGAATGCTGGGTTTCAGCGGGCCCCGGCATCACGCGTTGCGATCGCGTTACCGGGGGAAAACGCCCGCCCTGTAGAGTCGACTGTCAGTCGACTTCCGCGCGCAGCGCGAGGTTTTCGCGGTTCTGTATGAAGAGCAGTCGACCAACAGTCGACGCTACCCCGTCGACGTTACCCCTGGACGCTACGCCTTCCGGTTTACTGCCCCGCCTGGCGCTTGAGCCAGGTGTCGCGCTCGGCGGGCGGCACGGCGAGGAACGCGCTGCGCACGGTGTCGCGTTCCTGCGGTGGTGTGCGTTGCGCGACCAGGGTGAGCTGGGCCAGCTGCGCCGGGCTGAGCTGGCGCAGCACGGCCAGCGCGGCCTCGCGCTGTTCCGGCGGCACGAAGCCGAACAGGCCGTGCAGCTTGGGGAATTCCAGGCCCAGCTGCGGGCCCAGCCGCCAGCCTTCGCGGAATGCCTGGTCCTGCGCCTGGAACTGCTGACGCAGCCGTTGCTGCTGCTCGGCCGGCAGCGCGTTGAATCGCGCAGCGGCCTGACGGATCCGCTCGCGTTCGCTCTCGGGCAGGGCGCGCCAGGCCGCGTAGTCGGCGCGACGCTGGCGCTGCTGCGGGGCATCGAGCTGGGTAAACGCAGCCGGCGTCGTGCTTGTGGGGGCCGGGACCGGGGCCGCCGGCGAACTCCCCGGCACTGGCGGCGGCAGCGGTACGTTCAAGGTCTGCGGCGCGGCGGAAAGCGACAACGGCAGGGCCAGCAGCAGGCTGGCGAACAGGGTCTTATTCATCGGCAGCAGCGGTTTCCAGCGTGGCGCTGGCCGGCTCGGGCCGGCTCGGCTTGGATTGCGATTCGTCCACCGGCAGTGGGCCACCGGCCGCCGTCCACGCATACAGATCGGCATCGGCCACCAGCGGATAATCGCGGTCGGCCAGCATCGTGGCGTCGTCCGCGGCCTGCGCAGGGGTCGCGTCCGGCGTGGCGTTGACCTTGCTTGGCGGCAGTGCTTCCACCGTGACCGGCCCCGCTTCACCCACCACGCCTTCCGGCAACGGGGCATCGCTGCCGAACGAATGCCCCTGCCAGTAGCGCCAGCCCAGCGCGGCGGCCAGCAGTACCGCCACCGTGACCAGCAGGATCAGTGGGCCGCGCCAGCGCGGCTTGGCATTCGCACGACGGCGCTTGCCGCTGGCGGGCGCACGCTCATCGCGCTGTGGTGCACGCCAGCTGGCGGTCGGGGTTTCATTGTTGGCAGCCGGCGCGGCGGGTTGCTGCAGCTGCTGCAGGCGCTTGGCCGGCAGGTCGCGGATACGCGCCTGCACCTGTTCGGCCAGCTGGCGCCAAGCCGAGGCATCGGGCTGGCCGTGCACATCGCGCGGGCAGGCGTCGGCCAGCAGTTGCTGGTAGCCGGCCTCATCCTGGTCGAGCACGCGCATCGCGATGCCTTCATCCAGGCTGCCGCCCACACGCAGCAGCAGCGCCAGGCGCGGCAGCGATCCCATCTCGCCCAGCGCAGCCAACGGCGGCGCCCACTGACCGCCCACCGGTTCGCGCATTACCTGACGCTGGCCCAGCAGGGTCCAGAAGCGGGTCGGCCACTGCGCCATCGGCAGGTCACTGGCGACTGCCGCAAACGCGCGCATCACCGCCACCAGGGTCTGCTCGGCGCGGGCAGCATCGCCGCACTGCAGTTCAGCCACCACCAGGGCGCGGCGTTCAACGCCTCGCAGGAACGCCGACAGCGCGCCGGCCGCGGTCGAGGAAACAGGGGCGGGCACAGCCGTCATCGGTCACTCCAAAGGTCTGCCCGCATGATAGCGGCAGGCCATCGGCGCCCGTAGGACTTGCGTCAGCAGGCACTTCGTGCTGCAGGTTGTGCACAGCACCAAGACCCGACTGCGGAAAACTGGGGCATCCAGCTGAATTCACTCTGTTTCAGCTTTGTTTCACACTTAAATTGTTGATTTTGAAGACTTTTACCATGTGGCTATTTTTTGACCAACCCGAGCATGAGGCCGTCGCTATCGGCCTTCTGCGTTTCCGCTGGCGGTTAACACACAACGTTATCCACAGAACATGTGGATAAGACTGAATCTCCAATGGACTCCGATATTTAGGTGACATTTATGCTTCAACGGGCATCGCCCGGCCACGCCCGCTCCTGCCATTCGCGCGCGCATGGGCCGTTACACTGGCCCGATGCTTTCACCGATTCCGACCCTGCAGGTCGCCCTCCCCGTCCCCCTGCCCCGCCTGTTCGACTACCTGTCGCCGGAGGGCGAGGCCCCCACGGCGGCGGTCGGCTGCCGTGTGAAGGTGCCGTTCGGCAACCGCGAACTGGTCGGCGTGGTGGTCGGCCACGGCCAGGCCGACGACGGTCAGGGCCTGCGCCAGGCGCTGGCCTGGTGCGATCCGCAGCCGCTGCTGCAGGGTGAGCTGTGGCAGAGCCTGCAGTGGCTGGCGCGCTACACCCATGCCCCTCTCGGCGAGGTGCTGAGCACCGCCCTGCCCGGCCCGCTGCGCCATGGCGAGACCCTGCCCGACACCCACCACTGGGGCTGGCAGCTGACCGCCGAAGGGCGCCTGCAGCGCGGGAAGCTGCGCGCCGGCAGCCGCCCGCGGCAGTTGGCCGAACTGCTGGCCGAGGCCGTGGTGGATGAGGATGTGCTGGGCGAACGCATGCAGGACTGGCGCACCGCCGCTCGCAGCCTGGCCAAGCGTGATCTGGCCGAGCGCGTGGCGCTGACGGTGGCACCGCAACATGCGCAGCCACTGTCCGGACCAACGCTCAACCCGGACCAGGCCGAGGCGGTGGCCGCGATCAACGCCGCCGAAGGCTTCCAGCCCTTCCTGCTGGATGGCGTGACCGGCAGCGGCAAGACCGAGGTCTACCTGCAGGCCATCATCCACTGCCTGGCCCAAGGCAAGCAGGCGCTGGTGCTGGTGCCGGAAATCGGCCTGACCCCGCAGACCCTGGCACGCTTCCGTGGCCGCCTCGGCATCGCCGTACATGCACTGCACTCGGGGTTGAATGACAACGAGCGCGCGCGCGTCTGGGCGGCGGCCTCACGTGGCGAGGCACGGGTCATCGTCGGCACCCGCTCGGCGGTGTTCACGCCATTGCCGCAAGCCGGCCTGCTGATCGTCGACGAGGAACACGACGGCAGCTACAAGCAGCAGGACGGCATCCGCTATCACGCGCGCGATTTCGCTCTGGTGCGCGCCAAGGCACTCGGCATCCCGGTGCTGCTCGGCAGTGCTACCCCTTCGCTGGAAACGCTGCACAACGCCTATGCCGGGCGCTACACCCACCTGCGCCTGAAGCAGCGTGCCGGTGATGCACGGCCGCCACGCGTGCGCATCCTCGATGTGCGCAAGCGGCCGCTGCACGATGGCCTTTCGGCCGACGTGCTGGCCGGTATCGGCGAACACCTGCAGCGTGGCCAGCAGGTGCTGGTGTTCAAGAACCGCCGCGGTTACGCGCCGGTGCTGCTGTGCCACGACTGTGGCTGGACCGCACCGTGCAACCGCTGCGATGCACCGATGACCGTGCATGGCGGCGGCCGTCGCCTGCAGTGCCATCACTGCGGCGCGCGGCAACCGGCACCGTTGGCCTGCCCGGCCTGTGGCAGCCTTGCGCTGCAGCCGCAGGGTATCGGCACCGAACGACTGGAAGAACATCTGGTCAGTGCCTTCGCAGATTTCCCGGTGGTGCGCATCGACCGCGGCACCACGTCGCGACGTGACGCGCTGGAACAGCAGCTGGCGAAACTGGGCGACCAGCCCGGCATCCTGGTCGGCACGCAGATCCTGGCCAAAGGCCACGACCTGCCCAAGCTGACCCTGGTGGTGGTGGTTGGCATCGATGAGGGCCTGTTCTCGGCCGACTTCCGCGCCAGCGAAAAACTGGCGCAGCAGCTGATCCAGGTCGCAGGACGCGCGGGACGTGCACGTGATCCTGGTGAGGTCTGGCTGCAGACCCATCATCCCGGGCACCCGCTGCTGGAAACCCTGGTGAGCGGTGGCTACCACCCGTTCGCGCAGGCCGAGTTGAACCAGCGCCAGGCCGCCGGATTCCCGCCCTTCGCGCATCTGGCGCTGATGCGCGCCGAGGCACAGCAGGTGGAGCATGCCAATGCGTTCCTGCTGGCGGCGCGGCAACTGCTGGGGGAACAGAATGTAGTCGAGGCCTATGGGCCGATGCCGGCGCCGATGCCGCGGCGTGCCGGCTACCAGCGCACCCAGCTGCTGCTGTCGGCGTTGCAGCGGCCGCCGTTGCATGGGGTGCTTTCGCAGTTGGTACCGCAGCTATACGCGCTGCCGGAAGCACGCAAGGTGCGCTGGTCGCTGGATGTGGATCCGACGGACCTGTATTGATCCGGTCGGTGCTGCGTAGAGTCGAGCTTGCTCGACTGCCTCATGCAGGAGCAGTCGAGCAAGCTCGACTCTACCAACGGCCCTGCCGCTTACGTCAGCGGCGACATCACGCCGCGCTGGTAGGCCGGCCGCTCGCGCAGGCGCGCGTACCAGTCGGCCAGGTGCGGCAGTTCCGGGCGCTGGATCGGCAGTTCGAACCAGGCATAGATCAGCGAGCCCAGCGGAATGTCACCCATCGCGAATGTCTCGCCCGACAGCCACGGCTGCCTGGCCAGCGTGGCATCGGCCATCGCCAGATAGTCGCCGGCGCGCACGATGGCGGCATTGATCCGCGCTTCGTCACGGTCGGCCGGGGCGGTGCGCATGATGCCCCAGATCAGGTCGGTGTACAGCGGCGCCATCCGCGAGGTACTCCAGTCCATCCACTTCTCGGCCTGGGCACGTTCCATCGGGTCTTCGGCGTACAGCGTGCCCAGCGCGTAGCGTGCGCTCAGGTAACGCACGATGGCATTCGACTCCCACAGCGGCAGGCCGTGGTCTTCGATCACCGGCACCAGGCTGTTGGGATTCATCGCCAGGTACTCCGGCGTCTGCGTGCCGCCATGGCTGCCACCAACCTCGATGGATTCGTACGGCAGGCCAATTTCCTCGGCGCACCACAGCACCTTGCGGACGTTACTGGAATTGCGGCGGCCCCAGATCTTCAACATGCGGGTTTTTTCCTTGCTGGCAATGCGAGCGGCAACGATACGCCTGATCGGGTGGGGTGTGTACGTGCCGCATGCCGGATCTGGCATCCGGGCATTGCCGGCCAGCGGCCGGCACTACCGGTTCTTTTTCGGCAGCGCGCGCACGTAGGATGACTTGCCGTCCTTCTTCAGCTCGAACAGACCGATCGCGGCCAGCAGGTCACTGAGCTTGCCGTAACCGTAGTTGCGCGGATCGAACGACGCCTGGTTGCCGATCTGGCTACCCACGGGCCCAAGATGCGACCAGCCATCCTCGCCCTCGGCCGAGGACACCGCGCGGCGCAGCATCTTCACCAGCCGGGTATCGCTACGCATTTCCGCACCGCTCTTGCGTGGCCGGGCATCGTCGTTGGCAACAGGCTCGTTCGAGGCCTGTTCGCTGGAAGCCTGTTCGGTATCCGGCACGCTGGCATGGGTCTGGCCCAGCGCTTCCAGGTAGGTGAACTTCGAGCACGCGTTGACGAACGGCTCCGGGGTTTTCTTCTCGCCGAAGCCATACACCTTCACGCCATCGGTCAGCAGGCGCATCACCATGGGGGTGAAATCGGCATCGCTGGACACGATGGCGAAGCCATCGAGATTGCGCGCGTACAGCAGGTCCATGGCGTCGATCACCATCGCCATGTCCGAGGCATTCTTGCCCTTGCTGTAGGCGAACTGCTGGATCGGGCGGATCGCATATTCGTGCAGAACCGCCTCCCAGCCCTTCAACCGCGGGCTCTTCCAGTTGCCATAGGCGCGGCGTACGTTCGCCACGCCGTAGCGGGCGACTTCGGCCAGGACCTCGTCGATCTTCGAGGCCGGCGCATTGTCGGCGTCGATCAACAGGGCGATGCGCTTTTCCGGTTCGCTCATGGATTCCTCGCGGGCGGTTGCCTGAACCCGAGTATCGCCGATCCACACGGGCGCTGACGTGACAGGGGGCCATCATGCGAAGATGCCAGGCGCTTCCCCCAATGCCCCCACTGGAGTGAGTCGATGAGTCGCGAGCGCGTTCCCCACCTGGTTGTTGTCGGCGGCGGTTTTGCCGGCCTCTGGGCCACCCGTGCCCTGGCCCGCGAGCGCATACGCATCACCCTGGTCGACCGCCGCAACCATCACCTGTTCCAGCCGCTGCTGTACCAGGTGGCCACCGCCGGTCTGTCCGCTCCGGATATCGCCGCACCGCTGCGCCACATCCTCGGCCACCAGCGCAATGTGGAAGTCCGCCTCGGCGAAGTGGTGACCATCGACAAGCAGGCCCGGCAGATCCGCATGGCCGATGGCAGTACGCTGGACTACGACAGCCTGCTGCTGGCCACCGGCGCCACCCACGCCTATTTCGGCAACGACCAATGGGCCGATGATGCGCCTGGCCTGAAGACACTGGACGATGCCATTGCGCTGCGCCGCAAGCTGCTGCTGGCGTTCGAACGCGCCGAGGCGGAACCGGACCCTGAGAAGAAGGCCGCATGGCTGAGCTTCGCCGTGGTTGGCGGTGGACCTACCGGCGTCGAACTGGCGGGCACCCTGGCCGAGATCGCGCGCCATACGCTGCGCAATGAGTTCCGCCACATTGATCCGGCCAGTGCGAAAGTGCGGCTGGTCGAGGCCGGGCCGCGCGTACTGTCTTCGTTCCCGGAAGTGCTTTCGTTGAAGGCGCGCCGGCAACTGGAAAAACTGGGCGTGGAAGTGCTGACCGGCACCCCGGTGAGCGACATCGACAGCCAGGGCTTCAGGCTCGGCGATCAGTTCGTGCCGGCACGCACGGTGGTGTGGGCCGCCGGTGTGGCCGCTTCACCGCTGGCGCGCACGCTGGACGTGCCGCTGGACCGCGCCGGACGCGTGCAGGTGCAACCCGACCTCACCCTGCCTGGCCACCCGGAACTGTTCGTGGCCGGCGATCTGGCCGCGCTGAACCAGGCCAACGGCAAGCCGGTGCCTGGCGTTGCCCCTGCCGCCAAGCAGATGGGCAAGTACGTGGCCGAGGTGATCCGCGCGCGCCTGCACGGCAAGACCGAGCCCGGTCCGTTCAAGTACGCCGACTTCGGCAACCTGGCCACCATCGGCCGCATGGCCGCGATCGTGCACCTGGGCAAGCTGCAGCTGTCCGGCGTGCTGGCCTGGTGGTTCTGGCTGGCCGCGCACGTGTTCTTCCTGATCGGTTTCCGCAACCGCATCGTGGTGCTGCTGAACTGGGCCGTGGCGTACTGGAGCTACCAGCGCAGCGCGCGCATCATCTTCGGTGATGACCAGGAAGACCGTCGGCCGAGGCGGTAGGGCTGCACGCATGTTCCTGTGGAGCCGAGCCATGCCCGGCTGCACTTCGCGCGGATTGGCAGAAGCCGAGCATGGGCTTGGCTCTACGGCGCCTTCGGTTTCGGGTACCACAGCGCGTTGACGATGACCCAGCGCTGGTCGAATTGCCCCATGTGGAAGTAGTCGACGAACCATGGGGTTTCCAGCCGTACCGAGGCGGCGTTGCCGGTCACGTCCAGCACCGTACAGCGGCGGTCCCACTGATCCTTCGGAGTTTTCAGCGCGCCCTGCTTCGTCAGCGAGACCAGTTCTTCCTTCGACATGCGGCGCAGGCCCAGGCGTTCGTCGGGCGTATCGCCGAGGACCGCGCGCTTGGCCAGGTCCGGGTGCAGAGAGCGGGCGACGCGCTGCGGATCGGCCTCCAGCTGGCCATCGATGTAGTCGTGGCAGGTGGCTTCGATGGCCGCGAGGGTGGCCGGGTCGGCGGCGGGGCTCGTTGCTGCGGAGAGAGCGAACAGCAGGGCGATCGTGGACATCCGGGTCTCCAGCGCTGAGGGCCGCGGGGCGATCATGGCATGGCTGGAAGCGCCCATCCACGCATGGCGTGGATCTACTGTAGAGCCGAGCCCATGCTCGGCTTCACCATCAGGCAGCAGCAACAACAGCCGAGCGTGGGCTCGGCTCTACAGAAGCGCAGGATCCGACGCCTGCAGCCAGGCCAGCTTGCGTTCGCGCGGCTGCTGCTTGAGCTGCCATTCGGCCCGCGAGGCGGCGGCCCGGTCCGGGTACTCGCGCACGGCCAGCACGCGCAGCGGCGGCCTTGCCCGGGTGTAGCGCGCGCCCTTGCCCGCCTGGTGGGCGGCGAAACGCGCCTCCACATCAGTGCTGATGCCGGCGTAAAAGCTGCCGTCGCGGCATTCGAGCAGGTACAGGAACCACGGGCGGAGGGACGGGGCCATGCCCGGATTATGCCGTGCTGCACTGCAGCGGATATACTGGCGCCCGAATGCAGGAGAGAGGCGCCGCGCTGGCGCCCGCCGAAGGCGCAGGCTCCCATGATCGCTCAGGCCGGTGGGCTGGAATCCCACCAACCATGCATTCGACTCGCCGAGCTGGAGAGAGGTCAACGGGCACGCCCGGGACGATCCGCCGAAGGGGCACGCGGCCCATGCCGCTGAACTCTCAGGCAAAAGGACAGCGGGAGCGGCACCGGTCATCGTCATCCCGTCATTGCGCAGGCAATGGCGGTATGCGCGCATGGCCGGTCCCACCGCGCCCGGAGCCTGTCCCATGCTGCTGTCCGTCATCTACCTGATCGCCATTTCCGCCGAAGCCATGACCGGCGCACTTTCTGCCGGCCGCCGCCGCATGGACCTGTTCGGCGTGGTCATGATCGCCTGCGTCACCGCCCTCGGTGGTGGTTCACTGCGCGACATCCTGCTTGGCCACTATCCGCTGGGCTGGGTCAAACATCCCGAGTACCTCGGCTTCACCGTGTGCGCGGCGCTGATCGCCACCTGGGTCGCACGCTGGATGCACCACTTCCGGCGCACCTTTCTGGCGCTCGACGGGCTGGGCCTGATCGCCTTCACCCTGATCGGCTGCTCGATCGCGCGCGAGGCCGGCCATGCAATGCCGATCGTGCTGATCGCCGGCATGCTGACCGGCGCGTTCGGCGGCGTGCTGCGCGACATCCTCTGCAACGAGGTGCCGCTGATCTTCCAGAAGGAGCTCTACGCGATCATCGCGCTGCTGACCGGCGCGGCGTACCTGTTGCTGCTGCACTGGGGCGTGGCCGACGCCACCGCGATCCTGTGCTGCCTGGGCGGCGGCTTCGCGCTGCGCCTGCTGGCGATCCACTACCGCTGGGAAATGCCGAAGTTCGTCTATCACGACGAAGTGCATTGAGGTTCGCGCGGCGCAATCCGCACCACCCCGGCGATGTACCTGGCGCTGTCGCTCATGCGCAGCGCCAGGCGCATCGCCGGTGCAGATGGGCCGCTCTCCAACTCCGACCGGCCCTGATCGCGGCCGCACCCCCGCAGGCGCTGGCCGCCATCCACACACGTGCCGCACTCAAGCGGCTTCGGACACCTTTACGTCGCGACGGGCGCGCACGGCCGCGGCCAGTCGCTCCAGCACCGTCACGGTGGTGTCCCAGTCGATGCAGCCGTCGGTGATGCTCTGCCCGTAGACCAGCGGCTGGCCTTCCACCAGTTCCTGGCGGCCACCGACCAGATGGCTCTCGATCATCACGCCAACGATGCGCTGTTCGCCGTCTTCCAGCTGAACGGCGATGTCGTCGATCACCTTCGGCTGGTTCTCCGGGTTCTTCAGGCTGTTGGCATGACTGGCGTCGATCATCAGGCGCGTCGGCAGCTTGGCCTTGGCCAACACCTGGCAGGCCTCGGCAACACTGCCGGCGTCGTAGTTCGGCTGCTTGCCGCCGCGCAGGATCACATGACAGTCCGGGTTGCCGGTGGTCGACACGATGGCGGTGCCGCCCTGCTTGGTAACCGACAGGAAGTGATGCGGATTGGACGCCGCACCCACCGCGTCGGCGGCGATCTTCACGTTGCCATCGGTGCCGTTCTTGAAGCCGACCGGGCACGACAGGCCCGAGGCCAGCTCACGATGCACCTGGCTTTCGGTGGTGCGTGCTCCGATCGCGCCCCAGGCCACCAGATCGGCGATGTACTGCGGCGAGATCACGTCGAGGAACTCGACACCGGCCGGCAGGCCGAGCTTGTTGATGTCGCGCAGCAGGCCACGGGCAATGCGCAGGCCCTTGTCGATCCTGAAGCTGCCATCCAGGTCCGGGTCGTTGATCAGGCCCTTCCAGCCCACCGTGGTGCGCGGCTTCTCGAAGTACACGCGCATGACGATTTCCAGTTCGCCGGCCAGCGCATCGCGCAGCGGCTTCAGGCGCTGGGCGTACTCGATGGCGGCCTTCGGGTCATGGATCGAGCACGGGCCGACCACCACTGCCAGGCGGTCGTCGCGGCCGTGCAGGATCTGGTGCAGGGCCGCGCGCGAGGCGCTGACGGTGTCGGAGGCTTCATCGTCACAGGGCAGCATCGCCAGCAGCTGGGCAGGCGGTGTCAGCGGTTCGATGGTGCGGATGCGCAGGTCGTCGGTGTGCGGGGGCATTGCGGGAGATCTCCGGAACGTTGGGGGTCCCCAGCGTGGCGGCATGAAAAAA
>NZ_JAOCLC010000093.1:0-14940 GCF_029845105.1 Stenotrophomonas sp. GD03654
AACGGCGCTGCCGCCACTGCTCGCGCGACTGGCCCCAGATCTGCATCGGCTTGTCGTTGTACGGCGCTGGCAGCTCCCCCATGCGCAGCATCGTGCTGCCGAGCTTGCGCGCGACCGCCCGCGAGTTGTCGTTGTTCTCGGCGATGGTGTGGATCACCTCATCCCACCCGAGCGTGTCGAACGCCCAGTCGATCGCGGCGACCGCAGCTTCCGGCGCATAGCCCCTGCCCCAGCTGGCATGGCGGATGCCCCAGCCGACCTCGGTACCAGGCCAGTCCTGCGGTTGCCAGGGACCCATGCGCCCGATCCAGTCGCCGCTGGATTTCTCGATCACGCTGAACATCGAGAAGCCGAACAGCTGCCAGGCGCCGGCCAGGCTGCAGAAGCCACGCCAGGCCACCGAAGGCGGCTGCACGCCACCGAGGGTGCGCATCGTTTCCTCGTCGGCGCAGAACGCCAGGTAGGGTTCGTAGTCCTCGCGCAGCAGTGGGCGCAGGATCAGGCGCTCTGTTTCGATGCGCAGGTCGAAAATGCTCATGCCGGCTCCATGTCGAAGGAAGCGTCCATGATGGTGGATTCGCGCTCCGCACGGATGAATTTCGCCGGCTGCAACGAAACGGGCCGGCATGAGCCGGCCCGTGGGGTACTGCATGCTGCTTCCAGACTACTGGCGCGTGGTGGCCGCAGTGGCACCGGCGGCAGCGGTCTGCGTGACCAGCTGGCCATCGACCACCGGCAGGCGATCGCTGGCCGGCTTGTTGTCCATGCGCACGGTCTTCTCGGCGCCGTCGTAGCGGTAGGTCACGTTGTAACCCTTCACTACGTCGTTGGTACCCATGGCAATGCGGTTGCCCGGCTTGCTGGCCATGCGCATGGTGCCGGTGGTGCCGTCCTCGTTGCGATAGGTCACGTTGTAGCCGGTAACGCGGCTCGACTCGGAGGTCGCGGTCTCGGTGTGGCACTGGCGCTCGGTGCGGTTGACCACGCGGCCCCCCACATGGCGCTTGTCGATCTGGTTGCCGATGAAGCCACCCGCCACGGCACCGGCTGCGGTCGCGGCTTTCTTGCCGTTGCCGCCGCCGACCTGGTTGCCCAGCAGGCCACCCACCACGGCACCGACCACGGTGCCGCCGACGTTGCCGTCACGTTCCGGCAGGCGCTCCTGCACCGTCACGTCCTGGCAGACTTCATGCGGTGTCTGCGTGGTGGAGGTCTCGCGCACCGCATCGGTGCCGATCACGGTGGCGTAGGCCTTCTGCTTCTCGGTGATCGGGTCGACCTTCAGCACATCGGCATATTCCAGCCCACGCGGTGCCGACGGGTCGAGCGTGTCACCACGCGCGCCATCGTCAGTGGCGTTGCCATCGACCAGGCGCGATTCGCCATTGGGGGTTCCGGCGCTGATGGAATCAGGCGACGTGTCGCCGCTCTTCATGAAGGCGGCGGTGGCGATACCACCGACCAGCAGCGCGCCCGCTGCGACCAGGACAGTTGTAGTTGTGCTTTTCATGACCTGCTCCTTGCGGACCATCCGCAACGTTCTCGGACCAGATTGCAGCATGCGCTGCCTGAACGGAATCTCCACATTTCCTGCTCATTCCCGTAACCCATTCAGCATCGGGAAATGCTGGGCCCGTGGTAGCGTTTGCATATTCCCCAGGAGGATTCCCGCCATGGCCAACCCGATGCTGCTGCCGGTACTGCAATGGGCACGCCGGCTGCGCTACCCCACCCTGTTCAAGCTCACCGCCGGCCTGTTCGCGCTGACCCTGTTCATCCCGGACCCGATTCCGTTCGTCGATGAGCTGGTATTGGGCTTCGGCACCCTGCTGCTGGCCAACTGGAAGCGCCGCAACGCTGCCACGCCACCACCGCTGGAACAGCGTTGAGCCTGCTGGTCGACAGCCACTGCCACCTCGATGCCGACGAGTTCGACAGTGACCGCGCCGCCGTGATCGCACGCGCGCAGGCCGCTGGCGTGCGGCTGCAGGTGGTGCCGGCGGTGACCGCTGGCAGCTGGCCGAAGCTGCGCGAGGTCTGCAGGCAGGCACCGGGACTGTACCCGGCCTATGGCCTGCACCCGATGTTCCTGGCCGAGCACCGGCCCGGCCACCTGCCGCTGCTGCGCGAGTGGATCGAGCGCGAACGCCCCTGCGCGATCGGCGAATGCGGCCTGGACTTCTTTGCCGAAGGCCTGGATGCCGAGGCGCAGCAGGCGTACTTCGTCGGTCAGCTGGAACTGGCCCGTGAGTACGAACTGCCTGTGATCGTGCATGCACGGCGTGCGGTGGATGCGGTGATCGCCGCGATCCGTCGCGTCGGCAGCCTGCGCGGCGTGGTGCACAGCTTTTCCGGCAGTCCGGAACAGGCGGCGCAACTGCACAGGCAGGGCTTCCTGCTCGGGCTCGGCGGCCCGTTGACCTACGACCGCGCGCAGCGCCTGCAGCGGCTGGTGCGCGAAATGCCGCTGGAACAACTGCTGCTGGAGACCGACGCGCCCGACCAGCCTGACGCCGGCATCCGCGGCCAGCGCAACGAACCGGCGCGGCTGGCGGTCATCGCCCGCCACGTGGCCGCGCTGCGCGGGATGGAGCTGGACGCAGTGGCCCAGGCCACGACGGAGAATGCACGACGCCTGTTCGCGCTGCCGGCAATGTAACGGCAGGTGCCGGCCGCTGGCCGGCACGATCCATCACACCTCGCTGGCCTCTACCGCTTCGGCCTTCACTTTCTTCGGCTCCAGCAGCATTTCCAGCGCCTTGCCCACCGCCGCGAACGCGAACGCGCCAGTGATATGGGTCGCCGCACCCAGGCCGGCGCCGCAGTCCAGCTTCAACGCCGCATCGGCGCCGAGGTTCGGGCGGATGCCACAGACGCTGCCATCAGCCTGCGGATACTTCACGTTCTCCAGCGAATACACCGCCGGCACACCGAAATAGCGCTTGGCGTTCTTCGGAAAATTGAACTCGCTGCGCAGCTTTTTGCGGATCAGCGCCAGCATGGCATCGTGCTCGGTGCGCGAGACATCGCGGATCCGCACCAGGGTGGGATCGGTACGCCCACCGGCGGCGCCGACGGTCAGCAGTGGCAGCTTGCGGCGGCGGCACCACGCAATCGTCTCGACCTTTACCCGGAAGCTGTCACAGGCGTCGATCACCAGATCGAAGCCCCGGTCCAGCAGCTCGGCCATGTTGGACACCGTCAGGAACGCCTGCACCGCATCAACCTCGATGTCCGGGTTGATCGCGCGGCAGCGCTCGGCCATCGCCTCGGCCTTGTTGCGGCCGTAGTTGCCTTCCATCGCCGGCAGCTGCCGGTTGGTATTGGACACGCAGATGTCATCGGCATCGATCAGGGTCAGGTGACCGACCGCAGAGCGCGCCAGCGCTTCCACCACCCATGAGCCGACACCCCCCATGCCCACCACCGCCACGCGGCTGCCCTGCAGGCGCTCGAGCGCACCCACGCCATACAGCCGTTCGATGCCGGCGAAGCGTTGTTTGACCTGTTCGTTCATCCGGCTATTTTAACGTGCAGGCGTCGGCGCCTGCAGCGCACCGGCATCGAACCCACCGTTGCACGCCCGGAGAGCCCGCCATGAACGCCAGCCCGCCCCGCCGCCCGTCCACCGCCTACCGCTATCTGTTCGTGCTGTGCCTGGGCCTGCTGATCGGCCTGATCGCCACGGTCATGGTGGGCCGCGCCCTGCAGGCGCGCCGCGACCCGTTCCCGGACAGCCTGATGCAGGTCATGCAGCGGCAATCAGAGCTGCTGCAGCAGGCCCAGCAGCAGAACCGCTGCAGCCTGGCCGACAGCGTACCGCGCCTGCAGGCCCTGCGCCTGCTGTCCAACGACCTCGATCTGGCCTTTCCCGGGCTGAAGGACAACGCGCAGTTCCAGCAGCATGCCAGCCAGCTGCGCGGCAGCCTCAACGCCGCCCTGGCCGCGCCGCCCAGCGATTGCACGGCCTTGGCCCAAGTGGTGGAAACCGTGCAGGCTGACTGCCGCGCCTGCCACCAGGACTTCCGCTGAGCCGCATTCATCCTGCAGCCGGGCAAGGCACGCACGGTTGGCGCGTCGTTCACGTTCAAAAGGGGACGATTCGTCCACCCTGCTGCATGACGCAGTACCACCCCAGACACCCGCCTTCACGGCCAGGAGACGCCCCATGAAGATCCAGCTCATTGCCGCCAGCGCCATCGCTACCCTCGCCCTGGCAGGCTGTGCCACCTCACCCGGCTACGGCGGTGGTGGCTACAACAACGGCTACAACAATGGCGGCTACGGCAACAATGGTGGCTACAACCAGGGCCGCTGCGCCGACTGCGGCATCGTGACCCGCATCAGCACCGTACAGTCCGGCCGTACCGCCCCCAGCGCTACCGGCGCCATCCTCGGCGGCATCGTCGGCGCCGTGGCAGGCCATGAGATCTCCGACCACACCGGCGGCAGCCGCGGCAACAAGAACATCGCCGCCGCCGCAGGCGCGGTCGGTGGCGCGCTGGCCGGCAACCAGATCCAGAAGAACGTGACCAGCGATACCTACGACATCAGCGTGCGCATGGACGATGGCCGCACCATCGTGGTCAACCAGCGTGACCTCGGCGGCATCCGCGAGAACACCTATGTGCGCGTGGTCAACGGCAAGGTCATCCTGCGCTGATCCGCACCGGGCCAAGCGCAAAGAAAAAGGCCCGCTTGCGCGGGCCTTTTTCATGCCGACAGGCGGCGGGTATTACACCGGCTGGACCTTGTCAGCCTGCAGACCCTTCTGGCCCTGCACGACTTCGAAGCTCACAGTCTGGCCTTCCTTGAGGCTCTTGAAGCCCTGGGTCTCGATGGCGCGGAAGTGCACGAACACGTCCTCGCCATTCTGCCGGCTGATGAAGCCGAAGCCCTTCGCATCATTGAACCACTTTACGGTACCGGTCTCGCGATCAGCCATCTCACTAACTCCCTTTGACTCTCTCTTGTTGTTGGAAACGCCTGGTGGGCGGCTGACAAGCAAGGGGGAAGCGAGGTGCATCGATGCAGCGGATCGGGAAGATCTTGCTTCATCAGGCCACGATCCACGGTGACCTTGCCAAGCTCAGCGACTGCAACTTAACCCGCCCAAAACGAAAAATCAACTGGCAAAATCTTTCACTGTCAACCCCAAAACGGCCACCATACGGGACAGCATGGGACTCTCATTCATCTTATATCTGCTAGCGGTCATTTTTGTCCTGGTCGGCATCGCCGGGATCATCCTGCCAGCCCTCCCCGGCATCCCGCTGGTATTCATCGGACTGCTGCTGGCGGCCTGGGCCGACGGCTTCGCCCATGTGGGCTGGCCAACCCTGGTCGCACTGGGTGTACTGACCGTGCTCTCGCTGCTGGCGGACGTGCTGGCCACAGTGGTGGGCGCACAACGGGTGGGCGCCAGCCGGAAGGCGCTATGGGGCACGTTCCTCGGCAGCATCGTCGGCCTGTTCTTCATGCCGATCGGCCTGTTCGCCGGCCCGTTGATCGGCGCCCTGCTCGGCGAGTACTGGCACACCCGCGAGCTGGGCCGCTCGACCAAGGTCGGCCTGGCCACCTGGCTCGGCATCCTGCTCGGCCTGGCGCTGAAGCTGGCGGTGGTGATCGCGATGCTGGGGCTGTTCGCCTTCGCCTGGTTCCTGTGACCGGTGCAGCCTTCACGCCACACGCACGCAGTGGCCGTGCATAAACCGTGGGGCTGGCCGCGATGCGGTGCAGCCGCCACACTGTGCGATCCCCATAGTCACCGAAGGGCCTGCTGGAATGACCCTCCCCTCGCTGCTTCCCCGCCTTGCACCGCTGGCGCTGGCCTTGGCCAGTGCGCCGCTGGCCGCGCAGGAGTTCGTGCCCAGCACCGACACCTCGCCGGCCGCTTGCGCGGCCATCACCACCGACGCGGCGCGCCTGGCCTGCTATGACCGCCTGTTCGCGCACACCCCGCAGGCCACGGCGGCTGCCGACGCCGCTGCCGAGGCGGCCGCGCAGGCCCTTCGCGAAGAGCGCAAGACCGCACGCGTGAGCCAGGGCGAAGAGAAACTGCGCGAACGGGTCAGCGACCTGTTCCGTCCGGCAACACCGGACAGCGCACTGGCCAACGCCGGCCGTGGTTCGTTGCTGGACAGCCGCTGGGAACTGGCCGAAGACTCCAAGCTGGGTCCATTTCAGCTGCGTGCCTACAAGCCGGTGTACCTGCTGCCGGCGTTCTGGACCAGCGACCGCAACACCACGCCGCATTCGCCGAACCCGGCAAACACGGTCACCACGCCGCAGGTGCTGGACAGTGCCGAACTGAAGTTCCAGATCAGCTTCAAGACCAAGATCGCCGAGAACCTGTTCGGCGACAACGGCGATATCTGGGCCGGCTACACCCAGAGCTCGCGCTGGCAGGCCTACAACGGCGAGGATTCGCGCCCGTTCCGCGAAACCAATTACGAGCCGGAAGTGATGATGGTGTTCCGCAACGGCTATTCGATCGGTGGCTGGCGCGGGCGCATGACCGGCATCGCGCTGAACCACCAGTCCAATGGCCGCGCTGATCCGCTGTCGCGCAGCTGGAACCGGGTGATGCTCAACATCGGCCTGGACCGTGAGAACTGGGCGCTGGTGCTGCGGCCGTGGTACCGCATTCCCGAGACGCGCAGCGACGACAACAACCCGGACATCGAGGATTACATGGGCCGCGGTGACGCGACCCTGACCTGGAACCGCAACGGCCACGAAGTCTCTTTGATGGCGCGCCATTCGCTGCGCACCGGCAGCCGCTCGCACGGCGCCCTGCAGCTGGACTACGGCTTCCCGATCAGCAACCTGCTGCGCGGCCATGTGCAGGTCTTCGACGGCTACGGCGAAAGCCTGATCGACTACAACCACAAGGCTACCTACGTGGGCGTGGGCGTGTCCCTGCTGGAGTGGTTCTGATGGACGTGACGATCTGGCACAACCCGGCCTGCAGCAATTCACGCGGCGCATTGAAGCTGATTCGCGATGCGGGCTTTGAGCCGGAGGTGATCGAGTACCTCGGCAATCCACCCGATGTGGCCACACTGCGCCAGGTACTGGCCGAATCCGGATTGAACGCGCGTGATCTGGTGCGCAGCAAGGAAGCGCAGTTCGCCGAACTGGGCCTGGAAGATGCAGGCGAGGCCACGCTGCTGGCCGCGATGGCCGAACACCCGCGCCTGATCAACCGCCCCGTGGTGCGCACGCCCAAGGGAACGCGGCTGTGCCGCCCGCCCGAAACGGTGCTGGAGATCCTGTAATCCGCACCGCCGCCGCGTAGCGGAGCGTGTTGGTAGAGCCGAGCCATGCTCGGCTGCATTCATGGACTGCACGCGAACAGCAGCCGAGCATGGCTCGGCTCTACAGAACAGGTTACCGCCAGTCGGTGATGCCTTCGCGGCGGTACACCTCGGCGAACGCCGGGCGCGCCTTCATCGACGTGGCATGCGCCTTGAGCTCCGGCCAGGTGTCGCTGGGCTTCGGCATGTTGCGCGACCAGCGCATCAGCATCACCAGCATGTAGTCGACCACGCAGGGCGTGGTGCCCAGCAGGTAAGGGCCATGCGCCTGCAGGTGCGTGGCCACATGCTGCCAGGCCGCTTCAAGGCGCTGACGGGCCATCTCGCGACTCGCCTCGACGTTCGCCTCGCCCGCCACCTCATGCGGATAGAACCAGGCGCGATAGGCCGGCTGCAGCGTATTGGCACACCAGAACATCCAGCGGTAGGCATCGGCGCGCTGCGGCGTGCCCAGCGCGGGCAGCAGGTTGGCGTCCGGATGGCGATCAGCCAGGTACAACGCAATGGCCGCCGCTTCGGTCAGTACCAGGCCATCGATGAGCAGCGTCGGCACCACACCGGCCGGATTCAGTGCCAGGTACTGCGCTGACTTGTGCTCGCGCGCGTCGAAATCCAGCAGCACCAGTTCGTGCTCGATGCCCAGCTCGATCAGCAGCCAATGCACCACCAGGGCGGCGGTGCTGGTTGAACCATACAGCGTGGTGCTCATGCGCGGGTCCTGTGTGGATGGATCGACCGATTATGCGCCCACACCGGTTGTCGCCGCTCAGCCGCAACTGCTCATGCAGGTATCGCGGCGTTCGCCACAGGACATCATCGGCGCGCGCATCGTGCAGTCATGCGCCTTCAGTTCACAGGAACGGCGCAGTTCGGGGTTGGAAACGTCCTTGCAGCGCTTGTCCGGCGCCGGCACCACCTGTTGTTCACAGCTGAAGTCATTGCTGCCGATGCTCCCCTTCGCCATGCAGCTGCGGTAGCTGGCCTGGCACTGCATGCGGCACTGCGAGGAGGCGGAGAAATCCGCACCTTCGTAGGACGACGTTGTGCTGCAGCCAGCCAGGACCAGCAGGAACACAGCCGGGAGGGATCGATGCAGGCGCATGGGCACATCCTGGTGCAGTGGGTGTGTCGACCCTAGCAGACCACGGTTGCTCCTGCATGCACCAGCGCCCCCCGATCAGTACACGGGAATACCGGTGTCGGTGCGGACTTCATTCACGGTGCCGCCGCAGGAGAGAAGGCACTGGGCGTAAGGAGCACTGCATGAAGGAAGCGCCGGGGGACCACAGTAGTTGCCGGCACCGTTGCCTCCTTCGCAGTTGTGCCGCTGCTTGTCATCGGCGATACCACTGCAACGGCTGATGATCCGGCTCTTCTCGCTTTCGCAGCGCCGCTGCTCCGACTCGCCGCGGGCGCGGTTGTGGAAGTCACACGTCGCCTTCTGGCTCTCGCAGACCGACGCGCAGATCTTCCCCGCTTCGTGGGTTGGAGGTTCAACGAAGTAACGCGGCCCGCAGGCGCTGCACGCCAGCGCAGCGACCAGCAACACGAAAACACGCGACCACTTCAGCACGATGGACTCCCTTCCAAGGCGTCAGCCAGCACGTTAGCAGAGCAGGCCGCGTGCGGGCAGGCTGCACACGACAACGGCGCCACACGGGCGCCGTTGTCTGGACCGAAGCGTGCGGGGAATTACTCCACCACCACCGGAATCTTGCCGATGCGGGCCTGCCATTCGCGCGGGCCGGTCTTGTGCACCGATTCACCGGTGGAGTCGACGGCCACGGTCACCGGCATGTCCTGCACGGTGAACTCGTAGATCGCTTCCATGCCCAGGTCGGCGAAGCCGACCACCTTGGCCGCCTTGATCGCCTTGGACACCAGGTAGGCCGAACCACCGACGGCCATCAGGTAGGCCGACTTGTGCTTCTTGATGGCCTCGATGGCGGCCGGGCCGCGCTCGGCCTTGCCGACCATGCCCAGCAGGCCGGTCTGTGCCAGCACCTGCTCGGTGAACTTGTCCATGCGGGTCGCCGTGGTCGGACCGGCCGGGCCCACCACTTCGTCGCGCACCGGATCGACCGGGCCGACGTAATAGATGAAGCGACCCTTCAGATCGACCGGCAGTTCTTCGCCCTTGTTGAGCATGTCGACCATGCGCTTGTGCGCAGCATCGCGGCCGGTCAGCAGCTTGCCGTTGAGCAGCAGGGTCTGGCCCGGCTTCCAGCTGGCCACGTCTTCCGGCGTGATCGTGTCCAGGTCCACGCGGGTGCCCTTGGACGCGTCGTAGGTCAGCTTCGGCCAGTCTTCCAGCGACGGCGGGTCCAGCATCACCGGGCCGCTGCCATCGAGGGTGAAGTGCGCATGGCGGGTGGCCGCGCAGTTCGGGATCATCGCCACCGGCAGGTTGGCCGCGTGGGTCGGGTAGTCGTTGATCTTGATGTCGAGCACGGTGGTCAGACCACCCAGGCCCTGCGCACCGATGCCCAGCGCGTTGACCTTCTCGTACAGCTCGAGGCGCAGCTCTTCGATGCGGTTGGACGCGCCACGCGCCTGCAGCTCGGTGATGTCGATCGGCTCCATCAGCGCTTCCTTGGCCAGCAGCATCGCCTTCTCGGCGGTGCCACCGATGCCGATGCCGAGCATGCCCGGCGGGCACCAGCCGGCGCCCATGGTCGGCACGGTCTTCAGCACCCAGTCGACGATCGAGTCGGACGGGTTGAGCATGGCGAACTTGGTCTTCGCTTCCGAACCACCGCCCTTGGCGGCGACGATCACGTCGACCTTGTTGCCCGGCACCACCTTCACGTTGACCACGCCCGGGGTGTTGTCCCTGGTGTTGATGCGCTTGCCGGCCGGATCAGCCAGCACCGAGGCGCGCAGCTTGTTGTCCGGGTGCATGTAGGCGCGGCGCACGCCTTCATTGGCCATGTCTTCCACGCCCATGGTGGCGTCGTCCCAACGCACGTCCATGCCGATTTCCAGGAACACGGTGACGATGCCGGTGTCCTGGCAGATCGGACGGTGGCCTTCGGCGCACATGCGTGAATTGATCAGGATCTGCGCCATCGCTTCCTTCGCGGCCGGCGACTCCTCGCGCTCGTAGGCGGCGGCAAGGTTCTTGATGTAATCGACCGGGTGGTAGTACGAGATGTACTGCAGCGCGTCGGCGATGGACTGGATGAGGTCTTCCTGCTTGATCGATGTCACGACTTGCTCGCTTGCTGGAGGCTGGCGGGGGTAATCCCCCCATTTTACCCCCTCCCCCGGCCGCAGGGTGGTAGTACCGGCCGCTGGCCGGCAATATCCCCGCAAGCCCTCTGTCACGCCACGCGCCACTGCGGCGTCCTTGCCCACATGAACGCCGAAACCGCTTTCCAGACCCACCGCCCGCGCCTGATGGCCCTGGCCTACCGCCTGCTCGGCAGTCGCGCCGACGCCGAAGACGTGGTCCAGGATGCCTGGCTGCGCTGGTCCGGTGCCGATCCGGCGGCCGTCCGCGACCCCGAAGCCTGGCTGGTCACCACCACCACCCGGCTCGGCCTGGACCGGCTGCGCGCGGCCAAGCGCGAGCGCGCGCACTACGTCGGCCCGTGGCTGGCCGAGCCGCTGGCGGTCACCCTGGAGCCCGACCCGGCGCCCGGCCCGGCCCAGCTGCATGCGCTGGCCGACGACGTCTCGGTCGCCTTCCTGACCCTGCTCGAACAGCTCGGCCCCGAGGAACGCGCCGCCTTCCTGCTGAAGGAGGCCTTTGACCACGACTACCGCGAAATCGCCGACCTGATCGGCCACAGCGAGGCCAACTGCCGGCAGCTGGTGCACCGCGCCCGGCAGCGGTTGCAGGCCGGACGACCGCGCTTCAACGCCGATGCCAGCCAGCACCGGCAGCTGCTGGCGCGCTTCATGGATGCCTCGCAGCGCGGCGACAGCGAGGCGATCCAGGCCCTGCTGCACACCAACGCGTTGCTGATGTCCGACGGCGGCGGTGTGGTCACCGCAGCGGTGCGCCCGCTGCTGGGCGCCGAGCGCATCGGTCGCCTGTTCTGGGCCATTGCCCGCCGCGGCGCGGTGCATCCGGCGCAGTTGGGCTACGTCAACGGCGAGCCGGCGATCCTGCGTTTCCAGGGTGACCGCCTGCACTCGGTCACCACCATCGAAGTGGTCGATGGCCGCATCGCCAACGTGTACAGCGTGCTGAATCCGGAAAAGTTGCCGAAGGTTGTCACGCGCGGTGACGGTGCGGCGTCCTGGTAGTGAAAGGCGGCCATCGTGGCCGCCGTGGAGCCCCCGATGTCCAATCACACTTCTCCCCGCGTCCCCTACACCCGCCTGGCTGCCGATGCCTTCAAGGGCCTGCTGGCCACCAGCCAAGCGGTGCATGACAGCTCGATCGATCCGACCCTGATGGAACTGGTGTTCCTGCGCGTGTCGCAGCTCAACGGCTGCGGCTACTGCATGGACATGCACGGCACCGCGCTGCGCAAGGGTGGCATCGAGCCGCGCAAGCTGGACACCCTGCCCGCCTGGCACGAAAGCCGTTTCTTCGATGCCCGCGAGCGTGCAGCGCTGGGCTGGGCCGAGGCACTGACCCGGCTGACCGACGGTGCGCCGTCGCAGGCGGCGTTCGATGCACTGGCACCGCACTTCGATGAGAAGGGCATCAGTGACCTGAGCATGGGGATTGCAGTGATCAATGCCTGGAACCGGCTGGGTGCGGGCCTGCTGCCGCCGCTGCCGTAGAAAGAGGCCAGCCGGGCAGGTCAGGTTCTGCAGCTGTTGGTAGGTGTCGACCTTGGTCGACACGGTAGATCCACGCCATGCGTGGATGTGGTGGGTCAGAGCCCTTTGCGTCGCAAAGGGCTCTGACCCCGGCGCTGCCACACGCCTGCACTGACCCCCTCTGCACGCATCCGGCGCGCACAATACGGGCATGCCTGCTCCCCCCACCGCTGGCGCTGCCGCCGCGAAGAAACCCAGCCTGCGCCAGCGCTTCAGGGCCATGCACAACCTGCCGCCGTTCCTGCGCATGGTCTGGCAGACCAGCCCTGCGCTCACCCTGGCCAGCCTCGGGCTGCGCCTGATCCGCGCCCTGCTGCCGGTGGCGATGCTGTACGTCGGCAAGCTGATCATCGACAGCGCCCTGCACCTGAGCCAGCACGATGCGGGCTTCCCGCCGCTGGCGGAGGCGCTGTCCAGCGGCGTGCTGAATCCACTGCTGGGCCTGCTGGCGCTGGAATTCGGCCTGGCCATCGCCTCGGACCTGCTCGGCCGTTTGGTCAGCTATGCCGACGCCCTGCTTTCCGAACTGTTCGCCAACGTCACCAGCATCCGCCTGATGGAACACGCGGCAACGCTGGACCTGGAGGACTTCGAGGACCCGGACCTGCAGGACAAGCTGGACCGCGCGCGGCGCCAGACCATGGGCCGGATGAACCTGATGAGCCAGCTGTTCGGCCAGGTGCAGGACGCGATCACCGTGGCCAGCCTCGCCGTCGGCCTGCTGGTGTATGCGCCGTGGCTGATCCTGCTGCTGGCGCTGGCGCTGGTGCCGGCCTTCATCGGCGAATCGCACTTCAACGCAGCCGGGTACAGCCTCAACTTCCAGTGGACGCCCGAGCGCCGCCAGCTCGACTACCTGCGCCAACTCGGCGCCAGCGTGGAAACGGCCAAGGAAGTGAAGATCTACAACCTGCACCGCTTCCTGGTGGAGCGCTACCGGCGCCTGTCGGTGGCGTTGTTCCAGGCCAACCGGGCGCTGGCCCGGCGCCGCGCGTTCTGGGGCACGCTGCTGGCCGCGCTGGGTACGCTGGGTTACTACACCGCCTATGCCTACATCGCCTGGCGCACGGTGCGCGGCGATTTCTCGATCGGCGACCTGACCTTCCTCGCCGGCAGCTTCCTTCGCCTGCGCCAGCTGCTGGAGGGCCTGCTGATCGGGTTCTCGCAGGTGGCCAGCCAGGCGCTGTACCTGGATGACCTGTTCTCGTTCTTCCAGATCGAGCCGGAAATCCACTCGCGGGAAGACGCCGCGCGCGTGCCGCAGCCGATCCGCCAGGGTTTCGTGTTCGAGAACGTCGGCTTCCGCTATCCCGATGCCGAACAATGGGCGGTGCGCCATCTGGATTTCCAGCTGCACGCCGGCGAAGTGCTGGCCCTGGTCGGCGAGAATGGCGCGGGCAAGACCACACTGGTCAAACTGCTGGCACGCCTGTACGAACCGGACGAGGGCCGCATCCTGCTCGATGGCCGCGACCTGCGCGACTACGACCTGGACGACCTGCGCGCCAACCTCGGAGTGATCTTCCAGGACTTCGTGCGCTACAACCTCAGCGCCGGCGAGAACATCGGCGTCGGTCAGGTCGAGGCGATGGATGACCAGGCACGCATCGCCGATGCCGCGCGGCGCGGCATGGCCGAGGAAGTGATCGACGACCTGCCCGGCGGCTACGACCAGCTGATCGGCCGCCGCTTCAAGCAGGGCGTGGACCTTTCTGGCGGCCAGTGGCAGAAGATCGCCATTGCCCGCGCGTGGATGCGCAATGCCCAGGTGATGATCCTGGATGAGCCAACGGCAGCGCTGGATGCGCGCAGTGAGTTCGAAGTGTTCCAGCGGTTCAGGGAGCTGGCGGATAATCGTACGGCAGTGCTGATTTCCCACCGCTTCTCTTCGGTACGCATGGCCGATCGCATCCTGGTGCTGGCCGATGGCCGGATCGAGGCCAGTGGCACCCATGAGCAACTGATGGCCGAAGGCGGCCGTTATGCCGAGCTGTTCGAGCTGCAGGCGGCCGGTTACCGCTGAGAACGCCTCTCGTTCCGCCCAATGAGAACTTGTCTCATTTGAGATAGAATCCCTCCGACGACTTTTGATAGATACGCCCATGTCCTCCGCTTTTGGCGCCGAAACGGTGCTTGAGGTCCGTCACTGGACCGACGCCTACTTCAGTTTCACCACCACCCGCGACAGCGGCTTCCGCTTCGAGAACGGCCAGTTCGTGATGATCGGCCTGGAAACCGAGGCGCGGCCGCTGCTGCGTGCGTATTCCATCGCCAGCGCCAACTGGGAAGAGCACCTGGAGTTCTTCAGCATCAAGGTGCAGGACGGCCCGCTGACCTCGCGTCTGCAGCACATCAAGCCGGGCGACAAGGTGCTGGTCGGCAAGAAACCCACCGGCACCCTGCTGATCAGCGACCTGCACCCGGGCAAGAACCTGTACCTGCTGGGTACCGGCACCGGCATGGCACCGTGGCTGTCGGTCATCAAGGACCCGGAAACCTACGAACGCTTCGAGAAGGTGATCCTCTGCCACGGCGTGCGCTACGAAAAGGACCTGGCCTATCGCGATTACTTCGAGAAGGAACTGCGCGAGCATGAGTTTCTGGGCGAGATGATCGGCGACAAGCTGCTGTACTACCCGGCGGTCACCCGTGAGCCGTTCGCCAACCAGGGCCGCCTGACCCAGCTGATGGAGAGCGGAGAGATGCAGCGCACCCTCGGCCTGCCGGAGCTGAACCCGGAAAACGACCGCGCGATGATCTGCGGCAGCCCGCAGATGCTGGCCGACCTGCGCAGTGTGCTCGACGCCCGCGGCTTCCAGGTCTCGCCTCGCATCGGCCAACC
>NZ_JAOCLC010000094.1:0-14040 GCF_029845105.1 Stenotrophomonas sp. GD03654
TTGCCGCTCAGGCCGCCAGCGAATCCAGGGCGGCTTCCAGCGCATCCAGGTTGGGCAGCAACGCGCTCTGCTCACCCAGCAGCACGCGCATGTGCACGATCTGCGGCAGGGTTTCTTCGGAGGCGTCGGCCAGCAAGCCGTCGCGCGGCACCGAGATCAGCTGCGGGAAATTCTGCGTCAACAGCGCATAGTAGGGGCGCTGCGCGTTGCCGCTCAGGGCCTTCAGCACCACCACCTTGTTGTGGCCAGCCACCGGCTCTTCGCCCAGCCCCGAAAGGCGTGCGAACGACACCAGCGGCACCTGCCAGCCATGCCAGCCGATTTCGCCAACCAGCCAGCGCGGGGCGTCGGAGACCGGCTGCACCGGCACGCGCGACATCATTTCGGCCACCGTGGCATTGGGCAGCAGCACACGCTCATTGCCGGCCTGGATCAGGACGCCGCGAATTTCATCATTGCTGGCGTAGCTCATGGTGCTTCTCCGTTATCGTCCTGCTCACCCCAGCGCGCGGCGATGGCCTGCGCCAGCTCCTGCGGTTCACCGGCCACCATGCCCGCAGCAACCACGGCAGTGGCCGCCGCCGGGTCATAGCAGCCCTCACCCACCTGCCCGGCCACCCAGGCACCGGCGGCCGCCAGGTCCAGCGCCGGTCCGACATGGGCCAGATCGGCACCGCTGAGGAGCACCAGCGCGGTATGTTCTGCCGGCAGCCCGGCGATGGCGATGCCGTTTGCGTCGCTGAGGAAATGCAGGCCGTCGGGCGCCGCACGTACGCCGATGTCATCGGCCAGCACATGCACCTCGCCCGGGATGGCGCGCTGACCGGCCTCGGCCAGCTGGACCGGCAATGGTGAGACACGTGCCATCTGCTTGACCAGGTTGCCGTAGCGACCGCCGTCCAGGCGCATGTGCACCAGCACCGGCACGCTCAACGAAGACGGCAGCGCGCCGAGCAGGCGGCGCAGCGCATCCGGGCCACCGATACCGGCCAGCACCAGCAGCGATCCGGCGCGCGCGCCCACCGGAGCAGCAGCATCCAGATCGACCAGGCTCAAATGATCGGTATCGAAGGAGGGGTGCGGCGCGGCGACCGGTGCTGCCACTTCTGCCGGTACCGGCGCTTCGATCGATTCCTCGACCAGCGACCAGGCGGTGTGATCGAAGGAGATCGGCGGTGCCGAAGGCGCCGCCGGTTCGGCCAGCGCTTGCGGCGGAGAAGGCAGATCCAGTGGCTCGGGCACGACCGGCTGCAACGCCGCCAGTGCCTGTTCCAGTGCAATCGGTTCGTGCAGATGCGCAGGCGGCGAGTACAGGCTGTCAGCGGGGACCTCGTCGGCCCAGCTCAACGCCTGGTCCAGGTGCGGCTGCAACGCTTCTTCCTGTGGCGCCGGTGCCGGTGCCGGATGGCCAGGCTCCAGCTGCAGGCTGGGTTCATCCTCGGCACCCGGCGGCAACACCTGCTGGTGTCCGTGCAGCTTGGCAGCCAGGTGGCGGCCCCAGCGCTGTGCCTCCCAACCATCACGGCGCGCGGCCAGTTCAGCCTCGTCGAACACCAGGGTCAGGCCCGGTGCGGACAGTACGCTTTCCAGGCGCTCAAGTGCATCCTCGATGGCCGCCTCCAGGGCGATCACCACGATCTGCGGGCGCGCCTCCTGCAGCAGCTGCGGCTCCAGGCTGTTCGGGTCGTCTTCCAGCACCAGCTGCACATCCGCATGCGACAGCGCCTCGCGCAGGCGCTCACGCGCCGCGCCGGGGCGGGCCAGCAGGGCAACGACCGGAGCCATCTGGGTTTCACTCACGGACACGGGCGATCCCCAGCAGGTCGTACACGTTACGCATCAGGTCCAGTTCCTGGTACGGCTTGCCCAGGTAGCGCTGGACACCAATCTCGAAGGCGCGCTGGCGGTGCTTGTCGCCGCTGCGCGAGGTGATCATCACGATCGGCACATCCTTGTACCGCGGGTCGGCACGCATCGCAGTGGCCAGCTCGTAGCCATCCATGCGCGGCATCTCGATATCCAGCAGCATCAGGTCCGGCACGCGCTCTTCCAGGCGTTCCAGCGCTTCCACGCCATCGCGGGCGACGCTGACCTCGAAGTTGTGGCGCTCGAGGATGCGGCCGGTGACCTTGCGCATGGTGAGCGAGTCGTCGACCACCATCACCAGCGGCACCTGGCGCTCCTGGCGCGGTGCGTTGGCCAGTACCGGCAGCGTCGGGTTGGCGAGGAAGCGGCGCACCAGCGGCGCCACGTCCAGGATCACCACCACGCGGCCATCGCCGGTGATGGTTGCACCGTAGATGCCCGGCACCGACGCGATCTGCAGGCCGACCGGCTTGACCACGATTTCGCGGTTGCCCAGCACCTGGTCGATCGCCACGGCGGCCCGCAGGTCACCGGCGCGGACCAGCAGCAGCGGCACCTGGTCCTGGCCATCGGCACGGGCCGGGGCCTGCCCGACCAGGCTGCCGAGGTCGTACAGCGGATAGTCCTCGCCGCTGTAGCGGTAGCTGCTGTCAGCGGCTTCGAAGCGCTCGCGCGACAGGCGGCCGATACCACTGACCGAGGCGACCGGCACCGCAAAGGTGGTCTCGCCGATCTGCACGAACACTGCCTGGGTGACCGCCAGCGTCTGCGGCAGGCGCAGGGTGAAGCGCACGCCCTGGCCACGCACCGACTGGATGTCGACCGAACCACCCAGCTGGCGCACTTCGTTGCGCACCACGTCCATGCCCACGCCACGGCCTGCCAGCTGGCTGACCTGGTCGGCGGTGGTGAAGCCTGAGGCGAAGATCAGGTTGTCCAGCTCCTGCTCGCTCGGCTGCGCATCGGCAGCCAACAGGCCACGGTCGATGGCACGGCGACGGATCGCCTCGCGGTCCAGACCGGCACCGTCATCGGCCACTTCCAGCACGATTTCCGAGCCCTCGCGGTGCAGGCGGATGGCAATCTCGCCTTCCTCAGGCTTGCCGGCGGCACGACGCTGTTCCGGCGCCTCCAGGCCATGGGCCACGGAGTTGCGCAGCATGTGTTCCAGCGGCGCGACCATGCGGTCGAGGACGTTGCGGTCCAGTTCGCCGTGGGTACCTTCCAGGGTGAGGTGGACCTGCTTGCCGGTATCCATGCCCGACTGGCGGACCACGCGACGCAGGCGTGGCACCAGGCCATCGAACGGCACCATGCGCGCGCGCATCAGCCCATCCTGCAGTTCCGAACTGACCCGCGACTGCTGCTGCAGCAGCGAATCGTACTGGCGCGAAAGATCGTCGAGCACGCCCTGCAGGCCACCCAGGTCGGCCGCCGATTCGTTCAGCGCACGGCTGAGCTGCTGCAGGGTCGAGAAGCGGTCCAGTTCCAGTGGATCGAACTTCTGGTCGGCCTGGTCCTGTTCGCGCTGGTAGCGCGCGACGATCTGTGCCTCGGTTTCCAGGTCGAGGCGGCGCAGCTGGTCACGCAGACGCGCATTGGTGCGCTCCAGTTCGCCCATGGCGCCACGGAAGGCACCGAGCTGCTGTTCAAGCCGCGAGCGGTAGATCGCTACTTCACCGGCATGGTTGACCAGGCGGTCGAGCAGGTCGGCGCGCACGCGCACCTGCTCCTGCTGCGGACGCGCCAGCGGATCGTCATCGACCGCGCCTTCTGCCGGCAGCGGTGCCGACAACGGCGCATCGATCAGTGCCGGAGCCGGGCTGGCGACCGCTGCCGCGACGGTTTCTGCGACGCTCGCCACATTGGCTGCCGCTGCCGCAGCGATATCGGTGGTGGTACGCACTTCGAACGCGTCGACCAGGTCCTGCGCCGGCTCCACCACGCGATGATCACCGGTGCGGGTCAGCAGCTGGTGCAGGCGATCGAAGCCACGCTCCAGCAGCTGCACATCGCGGCGCTCGATCTCGGTGCGGCCGGCGGCGACGGCTTCCAGCAGCGATTCGATGCTGTGGCCGAGATCGCCGATGGCGTTGATGCCGGCCATGCGTGCACCACCCTTCAGGGTATGCAGGTCACGCTGCAGGCCGGCCAGCACCTCGCGGTCCTGCGGCGCATCACGCAGCTCGCTGATCAGACCGTCGCAGTGGTCGAGCAGGTCCTTGCCTTCCTCGACGAAGATGTCGACCAGCTCGCGGTCATACACGCTGAAGTCGAGCGCATCGATGCCATCCGCGTTGTCTTCCAGAGCGGAGGCTTCATCGTGGGCCGGCGCATTGACTGCAACGACTGCGACTTCCGGCTGGACAGGTTCGGCATCGTCATGGACCGTGCCCTGACCCGGTGCTTCTTCGAGTTCGAAGAAGCGCACCGGCTCTTCGGAGGCCTGCGGTGCTTTGGCAGCGACCTCCTCATTCACCGTCGCCGGGGACGGCTGATCGGCGCTCTCTCCTTCACCGACCGCCGCCTCCCCGCCGACGTCCGCATCCTCGGCAAAGGCTTCCGCCTCGCCCGGCGCGAGTTCGCTGGCCTGGAGGCCGAGCACGGGCCATTGCCCGTCGTCGTCCAGGGTCTGCTCTTCGTCGATCACGTGCAGGCCGGCCTCGAGCGCGGCTGCAAGCGTGACCGGTTCTGCAAAACCCGGCGCAGCCATTTCATCCTGCAGGCTCGACAGCTCGCTGTCGAGTGGCAGTGCAGCAGCGTCGTCAAAGGCGTTGCCTTCGGCTTCCTCCAGATCGGAGGGCTGCAGCGTATTCAGGTCGATCGCGTCAATTTCCGCAGACGCAGGCAGTTCGTCCGCGTCGCGGTCATCGATCGGCAGCGCGCTGGCGTCGAGGTACGGCGACAGGTCGTCTGCGGCAGTCAGATCGGCTTCAGCGGCCGGCGCAGCAACCGACTCACTTTCAACCGGCTGGATCGATTCAATCGATCCGATATCCACGGTGGCGGCTTCGCCCTCGCCCGGCACCGACGGCCATCCGGCATCGAAGTACCGCGACAGATCATCGCCGCTGGTCAGTTCGCCGACCTCCAGACCTGCATCGATCACGTCCGTGGCTTCCGGCGCCTGCGCGCCGGCTGCAATCGGTTCCAGCACCGGCTCGGCAGGCACGATCCCGGACTCGTTTGCCTCGAACGCGGCGGCATCCGTCGTCTCGACAGCGGCATCGAACTCCAGGTCGGCCTCCAACGCCAGATCGTCGTCCTCGTCCTCCAGCCCGGCCATCGGCCAGCGCGCTTCCGGCAACTCGCCGGCCAACGCCTGCAGGCGCTGCACCAGCGCGCCCTGCGGCGCGATCCGCGGCTGCTCGGCCTGCAGTGCTTCCATGGTCGCGGTGATCGCCTGTGCGGTCGCATCCAGCGCGGCTACGCCTTCGTCGCCAGGCACCACGTCGGCGGCGAGCGCACGCTTGATGTAGGACTCGGCGCCACCGGTGACGGCGGTGATTTCCGGCACTTCGGTCATCGCGAAGGCGCCGTTCATGGTGTGCACCGCGCGCAGCAGCGCGTCGCTGACCGGCTGCGGCGCCTGCTGCGCCGAACGCAGCCAGTCCTGCAGGGTGGCCTGGTGGACTTCCACTTCGGCTTCGAGGATCTCGCGCAGCACGCTGTCGATGTTGGCTGGAGTACCTACGGCCTCGGGCTCGGCTTCGTCCTGCACCGACGCGATGGCTTCGGCCGCCAGGATGCGGCTGATCTCGTCCTCGCCTTCGGTCTCGGCCTCGGCCACCGGTGCCACAGGCGCGGCCGCTACCGGCAGCGGCACGTAATAGGCTTCCTCACCGGCGCCGACACGGTCGGCGATGGCCTGCATCGCCTGCAGGTCCACGCTGATGCGCTGGCCGTGGCGCAGCGCGGCGTTCAGCTGCGGCAGCGCGGCGTGCGCGTTGTCAACCATGGCCAGCACAGCCGGCGAGGCCGGACGGCTGCCGTCCAGCACGCGGTTGAGCATGCCCTCGATCTTCCACGCGAACTCACCCAGGGTGCGGGCACCGACCAGGCGGCCACTGCCCTTGAGGGTGTGGAAGATACGGCGGATCGGCCGCAGCCGGTCCATGTTGTCCGGCTGCATGCGCCATGCCGGCAGCAAGCTGCCGAGATTGGCCAGTTCGTCATCGAACTCTTCCAGGAACACCTCACGGATGTCCTCGTCGATGTTCTCCGCGTCATCATCGAAGCCCGCTTCGAAGCCCGCCTCGGCATCCGCCGTGACTGGTACTTCGGCCACGGTCGGCGCGGCCGTTGCCTGCGGATTGAAGTCCGCAGCGGCCGCGCTCAGCTCGGCGAAGAATTGTGCGTCGGCTTCGCTGAAATCGATCGGCGCGATGGTGTCGATGTCGATCACCGACACCGCAGGCGCATCCGCCACAGGCGAAGGCGCGTCGACACCGGGTGCCGGCGCGTCAATCGGTGCATCCGCAGCAGCGGCACCCGTGTCGACGGCAACAGGATTTGCGTCCTCCATCGTTGGCACACCGGCATCGGCGATCTCCAGCGACGGATGCAGCGCGGCATCGCCGTCCAGCGACAGCGTCTCCATCGCATGCAGCGACAGCACATCGTCAGCGTTGTCCAGCGCGTCGGCATCGAAGTGGAACACCACGTCGTCACCGGCGGCAACCGCATCGTGCTCGGCAGCCACCGGGTCGAACACCGGCGCGGCAAAGACAGCGGTGTCGAAGGGCACCGACGCGTCGACGTTGTCCTCGATATCCATCACGGCCACATCGGCCACTGCCGGCGGCGTTGCCTCCGAAAGCGTCCACTGCGGTGCCGGTTCCACTCTGGTTTCGGCCTGTTCGAAACTGACCGGATCGAAGCTGGCAAAGGTCGGGCTGCGCTCGTCGTCGGCACTCGCGGCCGGATCGGCCTCCGGATGGAACGGTGCGAGATCCCATTGCGGAACCTCGGGCGCAGGCGCGCTCGAAGCCGCGAACACCAGCGGTGCATCTGCGTCGTCATGCAGCGACAGCGGTGCGGATGCAACGGTTCCCAGCGCACCGAACATCAGGGTGTTGTCCACCACCTCCGGTGCAGGCGTGGCCGGTGGCGGATCAAAGGTAAAGTCCGGCAGTGGCGCCGGCACAGTGCCAGCGGCGGGCGCGGCCGGCTGTACAGCAATCTCGATGCGCTCCGGCTGCAGCGACTCGGCCTGCAGCGCGACCGGCTCGCGATCCACCAGCAGCGATGCAAACGGAATCGGCGCAGCGGCAACCGGTGCCACCGCATTGCGGTCCGGCAACGGCCAATAGCGCAGCGCTTCAAGGCTGCTGCGGGTGATGTCGAGAATGTCCTCGCGGCCCGGACGGCGGTCGCGCAGGGCTTCGAGGTAGTACTCCAGACTGGCCATGGCGTCGGCCAGGGTGTCCAGCTGACGGCCACTGGGCACGCGCTGGCGACCGATCAGCTCGGCTTCGATGTACTGCTGCACACCGCGCAGGTAATCGGCCGCCGTGCCCAGATCCAGCATGCGCAGCGCGCCGGAGACATCACCCAGCAGGCGCGGCACGTCCTGCAGCTCGGCATGGTTCCAGCTGGTTTCAATGAAAGCAACGAAGTGCTCGCGGGCGGCGGCGAAGTTGGCGATGGCCTCATGCGCCAGCACCTCTACCGTGCGCCGGTTCTCCACCGCGCTCGGATCGTCCTCGCCACTGCCGCCGGCGCCCAGATGGGCGACCTGGTCGTCCAGCGAGGCATCCACGTAGAGCAGTGCACCGGCGATATCCAGCAGCAGGTTCTCGTCGATCTGCTGGCGCCCTTCGACCACGCCACGCAATGCGTCACGCTGCTGCACCACAACGCCGCGGGCAACGCCCAGGCCCATCATGCCCAGCGTATCGGCCACCGCCCCGAGTTCGTTGGCCTGGGTCTGCAGCTGCTCCGGCGCACCGCCGGTGCGCAGGTGCAGGTCCAGCGCATCCTTGATGCGCAGCAGTTCTTCCTTCACCGCACTGCCGACGGTGTCGAGCAGTTCGCGGTTGCGCCCGCTCAGGCTGCCGCGGGCATGGTCCAGTTCGGCCTCGGTGGCGGTGACGCTGTCCGGTGCGAATGCCAGCAGCACGCTGTCATGCACCCCTTCTTCGCCACGCGCGGCACGGATTTCGTTGAGCAGCGGCATCAGCACGATCGGAATATCGCGATGCCCGTTCTGCAGGCGCTCCAGGTAGTCGGGCAGCAGCACGCTGCCACGCATCAGGGTCGCGCAGGCTTCATCCCGATCTGCCACACCACCGGCGCCGATGGCATTGGCCAGCTGTTCAAGCTCCTCGGCCACCATCGCCGGGGCGTACAGTTCGACCATGCGCAGGGTGCCCTGCACCTGGTGCAGGTAGCCGGCGCAGATGCGCATGCGGCTGGCATCGGTCGGGTCTTCCGCGTAGTACTCGACCTCGTTGCGCACCTGGCGCAGGGTCTCGTCCAGCTCGGGCTTGACCCAGCCCAGCGCTGCGTGGCTCATCGCATCGCGCAGACTGCTCATGGACGCGCTCCGTTCGCCGCCGCGCGGAAGCCGCGCGAGTTCTGGCGTGGGGAATGGAAATGCTTCATCGACTGGTTCCTTGCTCGCCGCCCTGCCCGCGTCACGCCGGCAGCTTGAAGTCGGCGACCGAACGACGCAGGTCCGCCGCCAGCTGCGCGAGGTGGCCGATCGATTCGGCGGTCTGCCCGGCACCCTGCGAGGTCTGGCCGGTGATCTGCCGGATCACGCCCATGGTGCGGGTGATGTCCGAGGCCGCAGCCGACTGCTGCTGGGCGGCGATGGAGATGTTCTTGATGAGGGTGTTCAATGCATTGGACACGCGCTCGATTTCGGTCAGCGCGGTGCCGGCATCCTCGGCCAGGCGTGCACCGGACACCACTTCGGCTGTGGTCTGCTCCATCGAGGTGACCGCTTCGTTGGTGTCGGCCTGGATGGCCTGGACCAGGTTTTCGATGCGTCGGGTCGCACCCGAGGTGCGTTCTGCCAGGCGCTGCACTTCGTCGGCCACGACCGCGAAACCGCGGCCCGCTTCACCCGCCGACGCGGCCTGCACCGCTGCGTTCAACGCCAGGATGTTGGTCTGCTCGGAAATGTCGTTGATCAGTTCCACGATCGAGCCGATTTCCTGCGACGATTCGCCCAGGCGCTTGATGCGCTTGGAGGTCTCCTGGATCTGGTCACGGATCTGGTCCATGCCCTGGATGGTCTCGCGCACCACGCCGGCACCTTCGGCGGCGATCACCACCGAGCGTTGTGCCACGTCGGCCGACTCGGCCGAGTTGCGCGACACCTGTTCGATGCTCGCCGCGATCTCGCCGATGCGGTCCGAGGCCGAGGTGATCTGGTTGGCCTGGTGGCCCGCCGCTTCCGCCAGCTGCATGGCGGTGGCCTGGGTTTCCTGGGTGGACAGCGCGACCTTGGCCGAGGTGTCGTTGATGGTGGTCACCAGGTGTCGCAGCTCGTCGACGGCGTAGTTGATCGCGTCGGCGATGGCGCCGGTCATGTCCTCGGTCACCGAGGCCTTCACCGTCAGGTCGCCCTCACCCAGCGAGGAGATTTCGTCCAGCAGCCGCATGATCGCCTGCTGGTTTCGGCTGTTGAACTCCACCTGGGTCTGGTAGCGCAGTTCCTGCTCGCGCGAGCGGCTGCGCACGTTGGTGGAGACGAAGCCGATGATCGCGATCAGCGACAGTGCGCCGGACACCACGCCGATCCAGAAGTTCGGGAACAGGCGGGTATCGGACACCGAGCCGAACGAGGAGAACGCGTCGAACAGCTTGCGGCTGTCGTCCAGCATGTGCGCCGAGCCCTGGCCCAGCGCGGTGGCTGCGGACTGCGCGGCGAACAGCTGGCGCGAGCTGGCCAGGATCGCGTCGGCGTCCTGCTTCATCGCTTCCCACTTCTGCTGCGACTGCTCCAGCGCGGCCACGGCGGCAGCACCGCGCACGGCGGTGATACCCAGTTCCTCGTTGCCGTTGCGCAGGCCGTCGAGCACCTGCGAGAACACGGTAATGTCGCGGGCCAGCGCATCGCCGGCTGTAGCAGCACCGCTGCCACCGGCACGCATTTCGGTCACGCGGCGGGCCATCGAGCCGGCCACCACCACCTGCTGCAGCGCGCTGTACACCTGCGCCGACGGCGCACCGGAGGCGGACATCGCACGCACCAGCTCGTTCAGCTGTGCCTGCAGGCCCGGTACTGCACCGCTGAAGTTGTTGGCGTTGCCAGCCAGGGCCAGCACCGCCGGCTCACTGGCGACCAGCTGGCCGGCCTGCTTGCCCAGCGGCGCCCAGGTTTCACCCAGCGTGGCGATCGCGCCGGAGACCCCAGGCTCCTTGCCGTAGCGCCCCTGCAGCGTCGACACATTCTGTTCGATCGCGTTGCGGGTGGCCTTGAAGGCGGTGAACGCCTGCGCGTTGCCGCCCACCGCGTCACGGCCCTGGTTGGCCAGCTGCTGTGACAGCACCTGCAGGTCGGCTGCCTTGGAACCGGCATCGGCCAGGCGACTGCCCTGCCAGGTGGCGACACCGGTGTTGACGCCGAACAGGATCATCGATGCCAGCAGCAGGAACAACCAGAGGTTGCTGCCGCCCAGCCGCAGCTTGCCGGTCTTGGTGGCGTCCGAAGCAGTACTCATCGTTCAACCTCGTTCTTCAATGCAGGGGGCAGCGCCCGGCCTCAGGCCGCGGCTTGCCGGAATTCAGGGGTGCGCGACAGCAGCGAGAGCGAGAACACGCCCCAGTCCTGGCCGTCGGCGTGGAAGGCGCGGTCGACGAAGTGGGCATAACGCCCATCGGCCAGCGCACCAGCATCGATCTGCTGGGCCAGCTCGAAGCTGCGCTGGCCGAACAGTTCATCGATGGTCAGTGCCACGTCGCCACCGGCCTGGCGCATGATCAGCACCCGCTGGCCTTCCTGCTGCACGGTACGCGTGCCCTCCAGGAAGTACTTCAGGTCGACCACCGGGAACAGGTTGCCGCGCAGGTTGCCCACGCCCAGCAACCACGGCTGCGCGCACGGCACCGGCGTCACCGGCGGCATCGGCACGATTTCCACCACTTCGCGGAAATCGGACACGAGCCGGCGCTGGCCGACGCGATAACCCACGCCACGCCAGAGGTCCTGGGCGAACTGCCGCTCGGGCAGCTGCACTGCATGGGCCAGGCTGCGCCGTTCGTAGGCTTCGAGAATGTCGAAGGGCGAGCGCATCAGGCCACCAGTTCGTTGATCCGCGCGATCAGTTCATCCTCGCGCGGCGGCTTGACGATGTAATCGGCCGCGCCCTGGCGCAGGCCCCATGCCTTGTCGGTTTCCATCGCCTTGGTGCTGACGATGATCACCGGAATGTGCTTGATCGCCGCATCACGGGCCATCGCGCGGGTGGCCTGGAAGCCGCTCATGCCGGGCAGGACCACGTCCATCAGCACCAGCTGCGGCACCTGGTCGCGGACCAGCTGCAGTCCATCCTCGGCGTTGTCCGCTTCCAGCACCTCGTGGCCGGCACGGCGCAGCCACTGGGTGAACACCGCGCGGTCGGTCGGTGAATCCTCGATCAGAACGATACGAGCCATTGTGCCTTTCCCCCCTGGTCAGGCGTTGACGTATGTGCGGATGGCACCCAGCAGTTCTTCACGCGTGAAAGGCTTCGTCAGGTATTGCTCCGAGCCGACGATGCGTCCCCGCGCCTTGTCGAACAGGCCATCCTTGGACGAGAGCATGATGACCGGGGTCGCCTTGAACAGCTGGTTGCCCTTGATCAGCGCACAGGTCTGGTACCCGTCCAGGCGCGGCATCATGATGTCGACGAAGATGATCTGCGGTTGCTGGTCTGCGATCTTCGCAAGCGCTTCGAAGCCGTCGGTGGCGGTGACCACCTCGCAGCCTTCGCGCTTGAGCAGCGTTTCCGCAGTCCTGCGGATGGTCTTCGAATCATCGATGACCATCACCCGGAGTCCTGCGAGTTCCCCGCCCGCAGTCGTGTTTTCAGTCATTGCCTATCCCCAAGCGCACGGCCCGATCTCTGGCGGGGGCCGCTACGAAAGCGTATCTATATCGCACTTACTGCGCCCGCTTCAAGGCCGCCCCATGGCGCGGGGCATGGCACCCTCCTGAACGTGACGGGTTTCGCAATGAGTGCGCGACCGCCGGGCGGACGCTGCGTTGCAGTACGGCGGGGAGGCGCGCGACCGGCGTTGCCGCTACCATCAACACCTTGCCTGACAGGTGCGCCCATGCCGTTGAACGTCATCGTGGTGATGGATCCCATCGCCCACATCAAGATCGCCAAGGACACCACCTTCGCCATGCTGCTGGAAGCCCAGCGCCGCGGCCATGCCCTGCACTATGTGCGCCCGGGTGGCCTGGCCCTGGAGGGTGGCGTAGCGGTGGCCCAGACCGCGCCGCTGCAGGTGCGCGACGACCCGGCCGGCTGGTATGAGCTGGGCGCATTCATCCGCACCGAGTTCGGCCCCGGCCAGATCGTGCTGATGCGCAAGGACCCGCCGGTCGACGCCGAATACATCTACGACACCCAGGTGCTGGACGTGGCCGCAGCGGCCGGCGCCTGCGTGGTCAACAACCCGCAGGGCCTGCGCGACTACAACGAGAAGCTGGCCGCGCTGCTGTTCCCGCAGTGCTGCCCGCCGACTCTGGTCAGCCGCGACGCCAAGGCCTTGAAGGCCTTTGCGCTGGAGCACGGCCAGGCCGTACTGAAGCCGCTGGATGGCATGGGCGGCCGCTCCATCTTCCGCAGCGGCCAGGGCGACCCGAACCTGAACGTGATTCTGGAAACGCTGACCGACGGCGGCCACCGCATGGCGCTGGCGCAGAAGTTCATTCCCGACATCACCGCCGGCGACAAGCGCATCCTGCTGGTCGATGGCGAACCGGTCGACTACTGCCTGGCACGCATCCCGCAGGGCGATGAGTTCCGCGGCAACCTCGCCGCCGGCGGCCGCGGCGAAGGCCGCCCGCTGAGCGAGCGCGACCGCTGGATCGCCGCCCAGGTGGGCCCGGAGATGAAGCGTCGTGGCATGCGCTTCGTCGGCCTGGACGTGATCGGGGATTATCTGACCGAGGTCAACGTGACCAGTCCGACCTGCGTGCGCGAACTGGACGCACAGTACGGACTGAACATTGCCGGCACCCTGTTCGACGCGATCGAGGCCGGCCTGCGCTGATGCCGTCCGCACCTGCCGTCCTGCCCCCGCCACCGCGCGAAGCGCAACGGCTGGGGGCGACCATCGCGCTGTCTGTGCTGGTCCACGCCCTGCTGATCCTGGGCGTGGGCTTCGCCGTGAAGGGTGATGCACCGCTGGTGCCGACGCTGGAAGTGATCTTCAGCCAGACCCGCACCGCGCTGACGCCGAAGCAGGCTGATTTCCTGGCCGCAGCCAACCAGGAAGGCGGTGGCGAGCACGACCGCGCACAGCGTCCGCGCGACAACCAGGCCGGCATCGTGCCGCAGGCCCAGTCAGGGCTGAGCCCGGTGCCACAGCAGCAGCAATCGGCCGCGCCGGTTCCGCCGCCGCAGGCACGGGTGGTCAGCAGCCGCAATGGCCAGGAGGTGGTGGCGCAGGCGCAGTCCCGCCCCACGCCGGATCAGCCCGAACCGGACGCACCGCTGAGCGCACGCGAGCAGCGCGATGTGGAAATGGCCCGACTGGCCGCTGAAGTGCATCTGCGCTCGGCGCAGTACGCCAAGCGCCCGAACCGCAAGTTCGTGTCGGCCAGCACGCGTGAATATGCCTATGCCAATTACCTGCGTGCCTGGGTCGACCGCGCCGAGCGCGTAGGCAACCTGAATTACCCGGACGAGGCGCGGCAGCGCCGCCTCGGCGGCCAGGTGGTGATCAGCGTGGGCGTACGCCGCGATGGCAGCGTGGAGAGCAGCCGGATCCTGCGTTCGAGCGGAACGCCGCTGCTGGATGAGGCGGCCCTGCGGGTGGTGAAGCTGGCGCAGCCGTTCCCGCCGTTGCCGAAGACCGAAGATGAGATCGACATCCTGCAGGTCACCCGCACGTGGGTGTTCCTGCCGGGCGGCACCCTGCACGACGACCGGTAGGGTTTTGTTGCCCGGGCCTGCGGCCCGGGACCCGCAGAGGCAACGGCCACAGCCGAAGCAACAGCAGAAGCGG
>NZ_JAOCLC010000095.1:0-13959 GCF_029845105.1 Stenotrophomonas sp. GD03654
TTGCTTGGCACCACATCTCAGCTCGACAGATGCTCGATCGCCGCGACCTTGCCCAGGCGCTCGCCCAGCATCGTCAGCAGCGCCAGGCGGTTGCCACGCAGCGCCGGATCTTCCGCATTGACCATCACGCCATCGAAGAAGGCATCAACCTGCGGACGCAGGCGGGCCAGGCGTGCCAGCACCGCTACGTAGTCCTTGTGCTGCAGGCTGGCGCCGGTGTCGTCGATGGCCGCGGTGACCGCCTCGGCCAGCGCGCGCTCGGCATCTTCCTGCAGCAGTGCCGGGTCGATCTGGGCCGGAATGTCGCCTTCGGCCTTGCGCAGGATGTTGCGGATGCGCTTGTTGGCCGCAGCCAGTGCTTCGGCTTCCGGCAGCGCGGCGAAGGTGCCGATCGCATCCAGGCGGCGGTCGAAGTCGTACAGCGAGGCCGGCTTCAGCTCGGCCACGGCGTTGAAGTGCGTGGCCGGCACGCCCTTGTCAGCGTAGTAGCCCTTCAGGCGGTCGAGGATGAAGTCGTACAGTTCGCCGATGTCGGCCTGCACGTTGCGCGCGGCCAGGCCGGCGTTGGCGCTGGCCAGCAGCGCGCGCAGGTCCAGCTCGAAGCCGCTTTCGATGATCGTGCGGGCCAGGCCCAGCGCGTTGCGGCGCAGGGCGAACGGGTCCTTGTTGCCGGTCGGCTTCAGGCCCGCGGCGAAACCGCCGGCCAGCGTGTCGACGCGTTCAGCAATGGCCAGCACCTTGCCCAGCGGCGAGAGCGCGATGTCATCGCCGCCGAAGCGCGGCTGGTAGGCCTCGTCGATGGCCAGCGCCACATCGGCCGATTCACCACCGGTCACAGCGTAGTGGCGACCCGCGATGCCCTGCAGTTCCGGGAATTCGTTGACCATGCGCGACTGCAGGTCGTTCTTGGCCAGCTCGGCGGCGCGCCTGGCCTGCGCCGGATCGGCGCCGACCTGCGGCGCGATCACTTCGGCCAGGGCGGCCACGCGCGCCACCTTGTCGGCCACGCTGCCCAGCTTGGCCTGGTAGGTCACCGTCTTCAGGCCCTCGCCCATCGATACCAGGCCCTGCTTCAGGTCCTCGTCGAAGAAGAACTTGGCATCGGCGAAGCGCGGGCGGATCACGCGCTCGTAGCCCTTGGCCACTTCGGCCACGTCCTTCGATTCGATGTTGGCGATGCCGATGAACTGCTCGGTCAGCCTGCCGCTGTCATCCAGCACCGGGAAGAACTTCTGGTTGATTTCCATCGTCTCGATCAGCGCTTCCTGCGGCACGGCCAGGAACGCACGTTCGAAGCTGCACAGCACCGCCGACGGCCACTCGACCAGGTTCACCACCTGCTCCAGGTTGTCGTCGGTGATGCGGGCGCTGCCACCGGCCTTGGCCGCAGCGGCCTCGACCTCGGCGACGATGCGCGCGCGGCGCTCGCTCGGGTCGACCAGCACGAACGCGGCGCGCAGCGCTTCAACGTAGTCCTGCGGCTGCGCCAGCGACACGGCCTGGTCGTGGTGGAAGCGATGGCCACGGCTGACGCGGCCAGCCTGCAGGCCGAACAGCTCGGCTTCGACCACGTTGGCACCGTGCAGCAGCACCAGCCAGTGCGCCGGGCGGGCGAAGCCCCACGCGTGGTCACCCCAGCGCATCGGCTTGGGAATCGGCATCGCCGCAATCGCCTCGCGCAGGATCTCCGGCAGCAGGCTGGCGGTGGTCGCGCCCGGGGTCACCGCACGGTGCACGAAGCGCTCACCCTTGTTGTCGGTGGTCTTCTCCAGCGCGGTCCAGTCGATCCCGGCCTTGGCGGCAAAGCCCTGCAGGGCCTTGGTCGGCTGGCCTTCGGCGTCCAGCGCGATGTTCAGGTACGGGCCCAGCACTTCGCTGTGCTGTTCCGGCTGTTCCAGGCCAACGCCCGGCAGCAGCACGGCCAGGCGGCGCGGGGTCGACAGCGGGCGTGCATCACCCAGTTCCAGCGCGACGCCGCGCTTGCGCAGGCCTTCGACGACACCGTCGAAGAACGCCTGGGCCAGGCCCGGCAGCGCCTTGACCGGCAGCTCCTCGGTGCCCAGTTCGATCAGCAGGGGGGACAGTTGGCTCATCGTTTCAATCCTGTGGTGGGGGCGCAGCGCGCGACGCGTCCGGCGCCCCGGAGTAAGGGGGGAGAGCGGCCGTCAGGCCTTCTTCGCGCCCGGGAAGCCCAGCTTCTCGCGCTGCTCGTAGTACGCCTTGGCCACCGCCTGGGCCAGCGCGCGCACGCGCAGGATGTAGCGCTGGCGCTCGGTCACGCTGATCGCGCGGCGCGCATCGAGCAGGTTGAAGGTGTGGCTGGCCTTCATCACCTGCTCGTAGGCCGGCAGCGGCAGGTTCACTTCCACCAGCTTCTGCGCTTCACGCTCGCAGGCGTCGAAACGGTGGAACATCTCTTCCACGTCGGCGTATTCGAAGTTGTAGGTGCTCTGCTCCACCTCGTTCTGGTGGTAGACGTCACCGTAGGTCACCGGCTGGCCGTCCGGGCCGTAGGTCCAGACCAGGTCATAGACGTTGTCGCAGTTCTGCAGGTACATGCACAGGCGCTCGAGACCGTAGGTGATCTCGCCCAGCACCGGGCGGCATTCCAGGCCACCGGCCTGCTGGAAGTAGGTGAACTGGGTCACTTCCATGCCATTGAGCCAGACTTCCCAGCCCAGGCCCCAAGCGCCCAGCGTCGGCGATTCCCAGTTGTCCTCGACGAAGCGCAGGTCGTGCACCAGCGGGTCGATGCCCAGTGCCTTCAGCGAATCCAGGTACAGCTGCTGGATGTTGTCCGGCGCAGGCTTCATCGCCACCTGGTACTGGTAGTAGCGCTGCAGGCGGTTCGGGTTCTCGCCGTAGCGGCCGTCGGTCGGGCGGCGCGAGGGCTGCACGTAGGCCGCATTCCAGCTTTCCGGACCGATCGCACGCAGGAAGGTGGCCGGGTGGAAGGTACCGGCGCCCACCTCCAGGTCGAGCGGCTGGATGAGCACGCAGCCCTGCTGGGCCCAGAACTGGTTCAGGGTCTGGATCAGGCCCTGGAAGGTGATCGGAACGGTCGGGGTCGCGGACATGCGTACGAGTCTTGGCCGGCAAGGGGGTGCGTTAGTATAACGGCCGACCTGCGGGGCATTCCGTACCCGGGAGGAGCAGGCAGATGGAACATCGGCTGCCGGTCGGCACGCCCGGCGAAGCGGGCGGCGTCGCGCTGCCCTGGGGACGGCTGCAGTTCGAGCAGATTGCCGCAGCCGTGGTCGCCGATGGCCGGGTGGCCGAACAGGACCGCGAACGCATGCGGTTTTCCGCACAGGGCGCGCGCAACGCCAGCGAAGTGCACCCGCTGGTGCTGCTGTCCAACCTCAAGCTGGCCGCCAACGGCGGTGGCGAGCTGACCCTGGAACGTCTCACCGAATGGCTGGCGCAGCGTACCGGCAGCCGCTACCTGCGCATCGACCCGACCCGGGTGGACGTCGCTGCGGTGACCGCGCTGGTGTCCCACGCCTACGCGCGCCGCCACCGTTTCCTGCCGTTGGCGGTGGATGCCGAGCGCGTGCTGGTGGCCACCAGCGAGCCCCTGGTGCAGGAATGGCGCCGCGACCTGCAGCACCTGACCCGGCGCCGCATCGAGCTGGCGGTGGTCAACCCGCTGGACCTGCATCGCTACACCATGGAGTTCTACGGGGTGACCCGCTCGGTACGCGGCGCCCGTGGCGACGTGCGTGGCGAGGCCAATACCACCCTGCCCAGCTTCGAGCAGCTGGTGGAGCTGGGCCGCACCGGCGACGTCAATGCCGACGACCAGCACATCGTGCACATCGTCGACTGGCTGCTGCAGTACGCCTATGAGCAACGCGCCTCGGACATCCACCTGGAACCGCGCCGCGAGATGGGGCGCATGCGCTTCCGCATCGACGGCGTGCTGCACAAGGTGTTTGAGGTGCCACCGGCGGTGATGACCGCCGTGGTCAGCCGTATCAAGGTGCTTGGCCGGATGGACCTGGCCGAGCGCCGGCGCCCGCAGGACGGCCGCATCAAGACCCGCTCGCCGGGCGGCCGCGAGGTCGAGATGCGCCTGTCGACCATGCCTACCGCATTCGGCGAGAAGTGCGTGATGCGCATCTTCGACCCCGATGCCGCCTTCAAGAGCATCGACCAGCTCGGTTTCAGCCCGCAGGAGGCGGCCGGCTGGAATGCGCTGGTCGAGCGCCCGCATGGCATTGTGCTGGTGACCGGCCCGACCGGCTCGGGCAAGACCACCACCCTGTATTCCACGCTGAAGCGGCTGGCCACGCCGGACGTGAACGTGTGCACGGTGGAGGACCCGATCGAGATGATCGCGCCCGAGTTCAACCAGATGCAGGTGCAGACCAACATCGACCTGGACTTCGCCAGCGGCGTGCGCACTCTGCTGCGGCAGGACCCGGACATCATCATGATCGGCGAGATCCGCGACCTGGAGACCGCACAGATGGCGGTGCAGGCCTCACTGACCGGCCACCTGGTGCTGTCCACGCTGCATACCAATGACGCGCCCTCGGCGGTCACCCGCCTGCTCGACCTGGGCGTACCGCACTACCTGCTGGCCAGCACCCTCAACGGCATCCTCGCCCAGCGCCTGGTGCGCACGCTGTGCCCGCACTGCAAGCAGCCACACAGCCTCGGCGCCGCCGATTGGGCGGTGCTGGCTGATAGCCATGCTGCATATCCAGATGCCGCCACGCCCTGTCGGCCGGTCGGTTGCCTGGAGTGCCGGCGCACCGGATTCCTTGGCCGCATCGGCCTGTATGAGTTGCTGCCATTGGGCTCGCGGCTGCGCGGGCAGATCCGCGCCGACATGGATCTGGCCGGTTTCAGCCGGGCCGCACGGGCTGAAGGGCTGCGAACCCTGCGCCAGGCCGGGCTTGAAAAGGTGGCGCAGGGGCTGACTACAATCGAGGAAGTCCTGTCAGTCCTGCCGCCCCCGGATGAACCCAGCCCCGTTCCTGATTCTTGAAACCGGCCGCCCGGTACCGTCGCTGCGCCGCTACGGGCGCTTTCCGCACTGGATCCGCGTCGCCGCCGGGCTGGAAGAACACGAGACGGTGGTGGTTGATGTCGAACACGGTGGCGCCCTGCCCGACCCGCATGCCTTCGCTGGCGTACTGGTGACCGGCTCGGCCGCCTTCGTCACCGACCACGCCGAATGGAGCGAGCGCAGCGCCGCATGGCTGCGCCAGACCGCCCACGCGGACCTGCCGGTGTTCGGCATCTGCTACGGCCACCAGCTGCTGGCGCACGCGCTGGGAGGCGAGGTGGCCTACAACCCGGCCGGCCGTGAGTCCGGCACGATCGAGTTGGAACTGCAGCCGCAGGCCGCGCAGGACCCGCTGTTCCAGGGCCTGCCGCAGCACTTCGCCGCTCACGCCACCCACCTGCAGACCGTGCTGCGCGCACCCGACGGCGCCGAAGTGCTGGCACGCTCACCGCTGGATGGCTGCCACGCCTTCCGCTGGGGCCGCCAGGCCTGGGGCGTGCAGTTCCATCCGGAGTTCGCCACCCACCACATGCGCGGCTACGTACGCGCCCGCGCCGACTGCATCGGTCGCCACGGCGGCTGCGCCCGCAGCATCGAGCGCGCGGTCAGCGCCGCACCGCTGGCCCGCCAGCTGTTGCGCCGCTTCGTCCGCCAGGCGCGGCTGTCTTCAGCCCAGCCGGTGGCAAAACAGGGATAATCGGCGGCACGGGCAGCCGCCCGGCCCCCTCCTGTCCTTCCCGGATGTCCATGAAAGAGATTCGCAAGCTGCCGGCTTCGGCGGGCGCCCAGTGGTTGCTGGATACGTTCTCGCTGTACCGGCGCGCGCCGCTGCAGCTGGCCCGGATCGGCCTGGCCTGGCTGCTGGTGAGCTGGGTGGTGACTCTGCTGTCGACGCTGATTCCCGGCGCTGCCGGCATGGCCGTGCAGCTGATGACCCTGGCCATCTCGCCGATCATGTTCGGCGGCATGTTGTACGCCGTGGGCGAGATCGACGAAGGCCGCCCGGGCCTGGCCTCGCACCTGCTGCAGCCGATCCGCGACCACCGCGTCAGCCACCTGCTGGTGCCGCTGGCGATCCAGGTGCTGGCGGTACTGCTGCTGGGCGCGCTGCTGTTCCTGATGATCGGCCGCGAGGGCTTCACCGCCTTCAGCGAGGTCATGACCAAGATGGAAGAGATCAGCCGCAGTGGCCAGCAGATCAAGCCGGACGATGCCGCCGCGCTGGTCGCCAACCTGCCGGCCAAGCGCATCGCGCTGTGGATGCTGCTGGTATTCCTGAGCGCGGTGGCGCTGTCGCTGGCAATGTTCACCCAGCCGGCGCTGGTGGTGTTCGACAAGCAGAGCGGCATGCACGCGCTGCGCCTGAGCCTGCAGGGCTGCATCGAGAACATCGGCGCGATGATCGTGTTCGCAGCGCTCGGCCTGATCGCTGCGTTCTGCATGTACATCCTGTTCGTGATCGTGATCCAGATCGCGATGCTGGTCGGCGGCCCGCTGGCTGCGGCCTTCATCGCCCAGCTGGTGCTGACCACGGTGCTGATGCCGCTGTATGTCGGCGCGGTCTACGCCGCGTGGAAGCAGATGTTCGTGCACCGCGGCAGCCGCGCAGCGCCTCCGATTCCGTCCACGCCAACCTCGAGCGACGTGTTCCACGCCTGACGAAAAAGGGGACGGAGGGGATTAAGTCGTTAGCCGCACAGTGGCACAAACGACTTAATCCCCTCCGTCCCCTTTTTTCAGGCAGCGGGCTTCTTCACTACCGACGACGGCACCAGCCAGCGTGCGGCGTGGATGCCCAGCTCGTAGAGCAGGCACATCGGAATCGCCAGCATCAGCTGCGAGACCACGTCCGGCGGGGTGAGCACTGCGGCCAGCACGAAGATGCCGACGATCGCGTAACCGCGGCCTTCCTTGAACTGCTGCGGCGTCACCCAGCCCAGTAGCACCAGGATCACCATCGCCACCGGCAGTTCGAAGCTGCCGCCGAAGGCGAAGAAGATCGCCAGCACGAAATCCAGGTAGGCATTCGCATCCGGGGTAATCGCGATCACGTCCGGGCTGAAGGTGGTGAGGAAGTGGAACACCGCCGGCAGCACCAGGAAGTAGGCGAAGGCGCAACCGGTGTAGAACAGCAGCACCGATGACACCAGCAGCGGCACCGCCAGGCGCTTCTCACGCGCATACAGGCCCGGAGCGACAAACGCCCACAACTGGTACAGCAGCCACGGCACCGCCACGAACAGGGCGACGAAGAAGGTCAGTTTCAGCGGTGCGAAGAAGGCGCCGGCCGGGTTGGTGGCGATCATCGTCTGCCCGTTCGGCAGCTGCGAGACCAGCGGTTCGGCCAATGCGTTGTAGAGCTTCTGGGTGAACGGCAGCAGCGCCAGCAGTACCACGCCCAGGCCCAGCAACGCGCGCACCAGGCGGCCGCGCAGTTCCACCAGATGTTCGACCAGCGAGCTTTCGCCGAAATCCTGTTCACTCATGGCTGGCGCTCCGTGCTCTGCGCCGGCGGCGGCGTACCGGCTTCAGCGGGCGCAGCGGAAACCGGCTCGGCGGCACCACCGTCCTGCGTCGGTTCAACCGCGTCGGGCGCGGCACCCATGTGCGGCGGCAGATCCGCAGGCGCCGGTGAACGTACCTCCTGCGCCAGCGTATCGCCCTGCTGCTGCGCCTGCTGGGCTTCGCGACGGATCGCTTCACCACTGGCGCGCAGCTGGTTCTCGGTGTCCTGCATGCCCTGGCGCACGTCCTGCATCTGCCGCTTGATGTCCTCGGCCTGCAGTTCGCGTTCCAGTTCCTGTTTCACCGAATCCCACTGATTGCGGGCACGACGCACCCACAGGCCGGCGAAGCGGGCCGCCTTGGGCAGGCGCTCGGGACCGAGCACCACCAGGGCGACCACTGCAATCACCAGCAGTTCGCTGAAGCCGATATCAAACACCGCGACCGCTCCGGATCAGCGAGCGTTACGGTCGTGCTCGTCCTGCGCGGTGCGCGAGGCGTCCTGGCTGCGCGACTCGTCGCCCAGCTGCGCGTTCGGCTTGTCGTCGTCGCGCATGCCCTTCTTGAATTCCTTGACCGCCGAACCGAGGTCCTTGGCGCCGCTGGTCAGGCGCTTGGTGCCGAACACCAGCAGGACGATGGCCAGCACGACCAACCAATGCCAGATGCTGAAACTGCCCATAAAGACGCTCGTTACGTTAGTGATCAGGCTGTCGAGCATAGCGCACCGGGTGTTAGCCGGCGCGCGTGACGAAAGTCAGTTTCCGCCCAGCGTTTCCGTGCGGATTTCGCCGTCGTTGACCGGCTGGAAGCCCTGCTGCTGCGGCGGTGGGGTCTGCGGCACGTTCTGCAGCGGTGCTGTGGTGGCTTCGGCGGGGGCGGCCGGCGCTGCCTGAACAGGCGCAGGAGCTGCCGCCGGGACCGGCGCCGGACGCGCCGCGTTGCCACCATTGCCGTTGCGGTTGTTGCGGGCGGCGTAGGTAGCCTCTTCCAGGCGATCGCGGAAGGCGACCACGTCCATCGACGGCGAACCGACGGCGCGACCTTCGAAGATCATGCGCGGCGTGGTGTTGCTGCCGTAGGCGTCCAGATTGGCGGCATCGTCGATCTGCAGCACCGCGCCATCCAGCGCGACGCCGGCGAACAGGCCGCGGGCGCGCGACCAGGACCAGATCTCGGCCTTCAGCTGGCCGTCGGTGGCGGCCGCAGCATTGCGGCCGACCGGACCGGCGGCAACGCCGGCATCGGCGCCGAGGGTGAACTTGCCGTTGACCAGGTTGTCCAGGCTGCGGTCGTTGCGGAACACCAGCACCACGTCGGAAGACTGCACGCCAGCCTGGAAGCCGATGCTGCCGCCCGTGAGCTTCACGAATACCGGGTTCGACCAGGCGCCATTGGGCATGCGCACCGACATCAGGCCGTGACCACGACGACCGCCAATGACCAGACCGGCCTTGATCGTGTCGGGAATGACGATGACCGCGCGGCCTTCGTCGAGCAATTTATCCGGAATGCCCTGTTCAGGGATTTCCTGGATTTCAGCCAGCACGCGCACGGCATTGCGCGCACGCTGGTCTTCCTGCGGTCCGGCCATGGCCTGGCTGGACAGCAGGCTGGCGGCGATCAGCAGGGCTTGGATCGGGCGACGCATGGCAGGCTCCAGAAGTCAGTCCATAGGAAGATATAGCAAGTGACTGAAATTAGTAGTGTTGTCATGAATCGCCAATGAGCGCTCCCCGCTCACATAGATGCCCGCTATGCCTGCAATCCGAACCCTGCATCCCGGCGCGACACCGGATCGGCGACAATGCACGCTATGCTCGACGCACCCGATACCGCCGTGCTGGCGGTCAACCTAGGCACGCCCGAGACGCCGACGGCCCCCGCCGTACGCCGTTACCTGGCTGAATTCCTGTCCGACCGCCGCGTGGTCGCGATCCCGCCACTGCTGTGGCAGCCGCTGCTGCGCGGACTGATCCTGCCGCTGCGCAGCAGCCGTTCAGCAGCCAAGTACGCCCAGGTCTGGCTACCGGAAGGGTCTCCGCTGATGGTGCATACGCGCCAGCTGGCCCAGGCCATGCAAGCGCTGTTGCCGACCCTGAAGGTTCGCCATGCAATGCGCTACGGCGAACCGGCGCTGGCCAGCGAGCTCGACCGCCTGGCGGCCGACGGTGCGCGCCGCATCGTGGTACTGCCGCTGTATCCGCAGTACTCCACCACCACCACCGCCTCGGTCGAAGATCGCGTCGATGCCTGGCAGCGCCGCAATCCGGACGTGACGGTGAGCCTGGTGCGCGACTATTCGGTCGATCCGGGCTGGGTCGACGCCGTTGCCGGCTCGATCCGCCGCTACTGGGAACAGCACGGTCGCGGCCAGAAACTGATGTTCTCTTTCCATGGCATCCCGCAACGCCTGGCCGATGCCGGCGATCCGTATCCGCAGCGCTGCGAAGCCAGTGCGCAGGCCATCGCCAAGGCACTGGGCCTGGGCAGGGACGAGTGGCAGATGGGTTACCAGTCGCGTTTCGGCCGCGAGCGCTGGCTGCAGCCCTATGCCGAGCCCAGCCTGTGGGCGCTGGCCGAATCCGGCGTGAAGCAGATCGACGTGGTGTGCCCCGGCTTCGCCACCGATTGCCTGGAGACGCTGGAAGAGGTCGCCATGGGCTTCACCGAAACGCTGGCCGAGCGCGGCGCGACGATGCGCTACATCCCCTGCCTCAACGCCGAGCCGGAACACGCTCGCGCCCTCGCGCGACTGGCCGTGGCCTCGCTGGCATGAGTCTGCAACCGTTTGAACTGGAGGTCGGTGGCGCGCGCGTCGCCGGCCTGCGCAATCACGGCGATGGCCCGCGCGTGCTGGCCCTGCACGGCTGGCTCGACAACGCGGCCAGCTTCGTGCCGCTGGCGCCGCATCTGTCGTCGCTGCAATTGGTGGCGATCGACCTGCCCGGCCATGGCCACAGCGCACACCTGCCGGCCGGTGCCAGCTACACCACGGCCGCCGCGATCTGCCACGTGCTCGACGTCGCCGACGGGCTGGGCTGGGACCGATTCAGCCTGCTCGGCCATTCGATGGGCGCCGGCATCGCCAGCCTCACCGCCTCGGTCAGCGACCGTGTCGAACGGCTGGTGGCGATCGAAGCACTCGGCGGCCTGCGTGGTCCCGAAGAAGAGACCGCCAACCGCCTGCGCGAGCATGTGAATGCCACGCGTGGGCTGGCGCGCAAGCAGCTCCGCGTGTTCCCCGACCTCGCCGCGCCGATCCGCGCGCGGATGATGACCAACCAGCTCAGCGAGCGCTGTGCACGGCTGCTGGTCGAGCGCGGCGTGGAGCCGGTCGAAGGCGGCTACCGCTGGTGCAGCGACCCGCGCCTGATGCTGCCCACTGCGATCCGCCTCAGCGAAGGCCAGATCGACAACCTGCTGCAGGCCATCGCCTGCCCGACGCAGGTGATCTATGCCACGCCGGCACAGTCGTACTATCCCGAACCGATGCGCAGCGATCGCCTGCGGCATCTGCGCGATGGCCGTCTTGCGGTGTTTGCCGGCAACCATCACCTGCACATGGAAGATCCGGAACAGATCGCAGACGTGATCCTGCGCTTCTTCAACAACGACAACGCGGGCTGAGCGAAGGCACCGGCGCGCTTCACTCCGCGCGTCTGCGGCCGATACATCAGTTGCGGGCCCCTGCGTCCGCAGCACGCAGGTCCGGTCGGGCCTGCGGCGTGTGTCTGGTTCTGCAAGGAAGTCCGCATGCCCGCTCTGCTGCACCGTCACCCACAGGATGTGGCCACGGTGTCCCGTCTCCGCGTCGCTGATCGCGTCGCATTCCCTGAATTCCCGGCTCGCGCCCTGGTCACGCACTCCTGCGTGCGCCGCGGCGTGGCCGTAGTCGTTTGCTGATCCAGGAGTCGCCGATGTCCGTTGCATCCTCCCGTCCCCCCGATACCGCCCGACTGCCGCATCTGCAGCAGCTCGCCCGCCGCGCTGACCGCCGCCTGCTGATCGGCAGCGCGGTCCTGGCCCTGGCTGGCCTGGTGCTGGCCCTGCGGGGTCCGCAGCTGCAGGCCGCCGCGTTGGTGGCCGTCGCCGTGCTTCCAGCCGCGTGGTTCGGCGGACCGCAGGCGGGCCGGGCCGTCGCCCGCAACGGCTTGGCATTGCTGTTGTCGCTGCAGCTGGCCGTGTTGTGCGCGATCGCCGGCCTGTCACCGGCATTGCCGATTGCGCTGTTGCTGGGCGTGCTGCTGGGGCACCGCGATCGCCTTCCGGTGTGGCTGGCCGGTGGCGTCGGTACGCTCGCCCTGCTGGTACCGTTGCAGGGCGATGCCGCGCTGTGGCCAACGGTGCTGCAGGCCGGCATGTTCGCAGCCCTGACCCTGTTCCTCGGCCAGGTCGCACTGCGCCTTCGGCAGCAGACCGAGGCCCTGGGTCACGGCCCGCGTCGGCTTGCTGCGCTGGCACGCGATATCGCCACCGGTGCCGATCTTGGCGCGCATGCCGATACCGGCGCCTATGCGCCGGGTTCACTGGCCCACGCCCTGGCCGACACTGCACGCCACGTGCAGGCCCAGCGTGGGCGCGAGGCCGCGTCGCATGCCGAGAACGCGCAGATCCGCCAGGCGCTGGATGCCTCGCGCACCGCGATGATGATCGCCGACAACGACCATGTGATCCGCTATGTGAACCGCTCGGTGGTGGCACTGCTGCGCAACCAGCAGGCGACGTTGCGACAGGCCTTCCCCGATTTCGACGCCGAGCGCCTGGTCGGCAGCAGCATCCATCGCTTCCACGCCAACCCGGACCGCATCCGCGCGATCCTCAACGGTCTGCAGGTCACGCACAACGGCAAGGTGCAGATCGGCCCGGTGCATTTCGCGCAGGTGGTCACCCCGGTGTTCGACGCGCAGGGCGTGCGCCTGGGCTTCGCCGTGGAGTGGCATGACCGCACCCATGAGCTCGCGCTGGAGAACGCCGTGGCCGGCATCGTCGCAGCGGCAGCGGCCGGTGACCTCGACCAGCGCCTGCAGGCCACTGAAGGTGTCAGCTTCCTCGATGGGCTGACCGGTGGCATCAACCAGCTGCTCGATACGCTCGGCAGCACCGTCAACGACGTGCGGCAGATGCTCTCGGCACTGGCCAACGGCGATCTGGACCGACGCATGCGCGGGGAGTATCACGGCGCCTTCGCTGCCATCCAGCGCGATGCCAATGCCACGGCCGGGCAGTTGGCACGCATGGTCGGTCGCATCCAGGAATGTGCGGCGTCGATCAGTACCGCCGCCAGCGAGATTGCCGCCGGCAACGGCGCGTTGTCCGAGCGCAGCGAGCGCCAGGCGGCGCACCTGCAGGAGACCGCAGCATCGATGGAGGAACTGACCGCCACCGTGCGCCAGAACGCCGCCCATGCGCGTGAGGCCAGTGCATTGGCGGCCTCCACGCAGAGCGCTGCCAGTGACGGCAATACGGCCATGCAGCGGGTGGTCGATACCATGCAGGCCATCGAAGGCGCCTCGAAGCGGATCGGCGACATCACCGGCGTCATCGATGGCATTGCCTTCCAGACCAATATCCTGGCGTTGAACGCAGCGGTGGAGGCGGCGCGCGCCGGCGAGCAGGGCCGAGGCTTTGCCGTGGTGGCCAGCGAAGTACGCGTGCTGGCACAGCGTTCGGCGGCGGCCGCACAGGAGATCAAGAAGCTGATCGACGAAGCAGGCCGGCAGGTGGGTGAAGGTGCCCAGCTGGTGGCCGACGCCGGCCAGCGCATGCAGGGCATTGTCGGCGGCGTGGAGGATGTCAGCCACCTGATGCGCGAGATTTCTGCAGCGTCGCAGGAGCAGTCGATCGGTATCGAGCAGATCAACCAGACCGTGGTGCAGATGGATCAGGCCACGCAGCAGAACGCGGCGCTGGTGGAAGAAGCCACCGCTGCCGCACGTGAGCTGCAGTCGCAGGCGGGGACGCTGACCGAAGCAGTCTCGGTATTCCGCCAGCAGGAACCGCACGAGGTCTCGCAGGCCGCCTGACCCGGGCCTTTCATTCGAGTCTGATCAGGACGGCGCCCGCAGGGCGCCGTCTTTTTATGCGTGATCTGCGTGATGGGTCACGCAGAGAGCATCCCTGCACGGCGCGGATCTACGGGTAGTGCCGGCCGCTGGCCGGCAAACGATGGGTAGCTGCCAACCTTGGTTGGCGCCTGGGTCCCGCCCTGAGAGCATCCACGCATCGCGTAGATCTACCCGGCAAACGATCGCCGTGCGGGCCTGCTGTTGGTAGTGGCCACGCTTGGTTTGCGCCGTGGCTACTCGCAGGGGGCATCCACGCATGGCGTGGATCTACCGGCCGATGTAATGCCATCGGGCTACCGGCCCGCGGCCGGTACTACCCGCATTTACTGCGCACAAAGAAAAACCCCGCTGCGTGAGCAGCGGGGTTTT
>NZ_JAOCLC010000096.1:0-13364 GCF_029845105.1 Stenotrophomonas sp. GD03654
CGGCGTCAGCGTTTGGCCGACAGCTTTTCCAGCGCCGCGCGCAGCTGCGCCGGCGGCAGGTAGCCGCCCAGCTGGGTGCCATCCGGCGCGAAGATCGCCGGCGTGCCATTCACGCCCAGCTGCTGGCCCAGCGCGTACTGCATCGCCACCGGGTTGGTGCAGTTCTTGGCCGGCACGCTGCCACCGCGCTTGGCATTGGTCAGCGCCTGGCGACGATCCGCCGCACACCAGACCGAGATCATGTCGGTGTAATCCTTGCTGCCCAAGCCCATGCGCGGGAATGCCAGGTACTCGACGCTGATGCCGTTGCGGTTGAGCTCGGCGATGTCCTGGTGCAGCTTGCGGCAGTAACCGCACTCGATGTCGGTGAACACGCTGATGGTGTACTTGGCGTTCGGCGCGGCAAACACGATGCGGTCGCCGTGGTTGGCCTTGGCCAGCAGGTCACGGCGGTAGCCGAGCAGGCCTTCGCTGTTGGCCGGGCCTTTGGCGCGGGTGTCGTAGGGCTGCGACTGGAACAGGTAGCGACCATCATCGGACACATACAGCAGCTGCCCGGAAACGACTACCTCGCGGAAGCCGGGGAACGGTGCAGCACCGATGTAGTCCACCTGGAAGCCGGGATTGAGCGCGGTCAGCGCGGCGCGCACGGCCTGGTCGGCCGAAGCGTTGGCGGCCGGGCCGGCCTTGGCCGCAGCAGCGGCGGGTGCCTTGGCGGCCGGCGGAGCCGGCTGGGCGCAGGCGGTCAGGCTGAGCGCACCGAACACGGCGGCGATGGCAAATCGGAGCATGGAGCGTTCCGCGGCAGAAGAAGACCCCGGATTCTGACACAGCCACCGCGACCGGGCCGCGACGCCGCACACGGCGCAAGGCAGGGTTCAGGCCCTCGCTCAGCCGCGTGGATGATGCCGGGCGTGCAGCTTCTGCAGGTGTTCGCGCGCAACCAGGGTGTAGATCTGGGTGGTCGACAGCGAACTGTGGCCGAGCAGCATCTGCAGCGCGCGCAGATCCGCGCCGCGGTTGAGAAGGTGGGTGGCGAAGCTGTGGCGCAGGCCATGCGGACTGATCCGCACCGGGTCGATGCCGGCCACCTGCGCGTGGCGCTTGACCAGGTGCCAGAACGCCTGCCGGGTCAGTGCATGCAGCGTCGGCTCGATGAACAACGGGGTCTGCCCATCGGCCAAGGCCTGTACTCTGCCCTTGCCGACCAGCTGCGGGCGCGACTGCTGCAGGTAACGCTCCAGCCAGTGCTGCGATTCCTCACCCAGCGGCACCAGCCGTTCCTTGCTGCCCTTGCCGGTAACCCGCAGCACGCCCTGGCGCAGGTTGACCGCGGTGGCCGGCAGCAGCACCAGCTCGCTCACGCGTAGACCGGCGGCATACATCAGTTCCAGCATGGCGCGATCGCGCAGGCCCAGCGGGCTGTCGATGTCCGGGGCCGCAAGCAGCGCATCGATCTGGCTTTCGGCCAGCGCCTTGGGCAGCAGCCGTGGCAGCTTCGGCGGATCCAGCAGCGCGCTGGGGTCCTCGCTGCGTTCGCCGCGGCGCACGCCATCGGCGAAGAACGCCCGCAGCGCCGACAGCAACCGCGCATTGCTGCGCGGCGACCAGCCATGCCGGGTGCGCCAGGCCAGATAGTCGAACAAGCCCGGGCGCTCGATGCCGGCCAAGCCACCGTCGCGCCCATCCATCCAGCGCGCCAGCCCTTCCAGGTCACGCCGGTAGCTGTCGAGGGTGGCGCGGGCCAGGCCGTTCTCGGCCCAGATCGCATCGAGGAAGCGCTGGATGCGCACGCTGTCGTCGGCGCGCAGTTCGGGCAGTTGCTGGACCAGCTGGCGGCGTTCGGCGGGGGTGGAAACAAGGGCCATGCGTGCAGGATACGAGGGCCACTGCGGGCACGGCCAGCTTTGCGTATGCTCGGCGCATGTCCCGCCCTGCCACCGACACGGCCTCTGCGGCCGCTACCGAATTGCCCCGCCCGCGTGCGCTGCTGCCCTGGCGCGTGCTGGCAATGGTCTACGACGCGCTGCCGGTGCTGGCGCTGTGGATGCTGGCCGGCACGCTGTTCACCCTCGCCTACACCTTCAGCGGCCACGCGCAGCGCGAGAACATCGCGCCGTTCAGTGCCTGGCAGTGGCTGCTGTGGGCGGTGTGCTGGGCGATCACGGGGTGGTACGCCACGGCCAGCTGGCGCCGCGGCGGGCAGACACTGGGCATGCGGCCATGGCGGCTGAAACTGCAATCGCGCGATGGCACCCCATTGCGGCGCGGCCAGCTATGGCTGCGTTTCGCCGTGGGCACGCTGTCCCTGCTGCTGGGCGGCCTGGGATTCTGGTGGGTGTGGGTCGACCGCGAACGCCTGACCTGGCACGACCGCGCCAGCGGCACCCGTCTGGTGCGCATGCCGAAACGGTGATGCACGACCTGTAGAGCCGAGCCCATGCTCGGCTGGCAGGCGGTGCGCAAAAAGCAGCCGAGCATGGGCTCGGCTCTAAAGAATCCAGCACGCTGGGCCGGGATGCTGGTGGTCCTGGCGCGGATGCCGAAGCGGTGGATTGCCCCGGTAGCGCCGGGCATGGCCCCGCGCTACCAGAATCAGCCCGACTTGCGCCGGAACAGCAATCCGGACACCGCCAGCATCACGATCGGCGGCAGCGCATAGGCAATGCGGTAATCAAACTTCAGCGCGCCGGCCATGCGACCGAAGAACAGCTGCAGCAGCCAGAAGCCCAGTGCAAACAGGATGCCCAGGAACAGGCGTTTGCCCATGCCGCCACTGCGCAGCGAACCGAACGCGAACGGCACCGCGGCCAGGCACAGCGCCAGCACGTTCACCGGGTAGAACCAGCGGCTCCAGTACACATCCTCGAAGTCGCGCGCATCCAGCCCGTTGCGCTGGCGGTAGGCAATGCTGGTGCTCAGCTCGGCCACACTGAGGTTGCGCGGCTTGGCGATGCCGGTGGCCAATGCGGCCGCATCCAGCTTCGAATTCCACGGTTCACGCGCGATTTCCTGGCGGGTCGCCGAGCGCTCGCCGAAGGTGTCGCGCCGGACCCCGGTCAGCACCCAGCCGTCCTTGTCGTGCTCGGCGGTGTCAGCATGGGTCAACGCGGCAATCTTGCCGTCGTCGGCGATACGGTACAGGCGCACATCACGCAGGATCAGGCGCGTGCCCTTGTCACCCACCAGCTGCTCCTCGCCGCTCTGCGCATTGAGGAAGGTATCGCCCTCGCGTGCCCACAGGCCCGAGTAGCGGGTGGTGGAAATGTCCCGCCCCCACTTGGCGCTGGCCTTCAGCGCATCGGCGCGGTCCTGGCCCCAGGGGCCCAGGGTCTCGGCGCTGAGCACCATCACCGCGGTCAGCAGCGACAGCGCGATCGCCACCGATACGCTCAGCCGCTTGCGCGACAGGCCCAGCGCGCGCAGCGCCGTCAGTTCCGAAGTCGCGGCCAGCTGGCCCAGGCCCATCAGCGCGCCGATCACCGCAGCGGTGGGGAACATCGTGTAGGCGCGGCGCGGCACCGTGTACAGCACCCACGCGGCGGCATGGCCCAGGGTATAGCCGTTCTTGCCGATGTCCTTGAACTCGCCGGAGAAGGCCATTACCACGTCCAGGCCGACCAGCACGGCCCAGGTCAGCAGCACCGTGGTGAACACCGACTGGCCCAGGTACAGGTCGAAACGCATCGGGCGCAGCCTCATGCGCGGGCTCCCTTGGAGCGGCCCAAACGGCCATCACGTGCATACATCCAGATCGCCAGCGCCAGCAGCGGCAGGGTCAGCCACCACAGGCCGAGCGCGGGCGGAATCTTGCCGTTGGCGATCCAGCCGCTGCCGATGAACATCAGGTTGGTGCCGACCATGTAGGCCATCAGCGCCAGCATCATCCGGCCGTAGCGCTGCTGGCGCGGCGAGCTGCGGCCCAGCGGCACGGTCAGCAGGGCGAACGCCAGGGCGATCAGCGGCGGCGCCAGGCGGCGGTGCAGCTGCGCCTGCGCCTGCGGACGCTCATCGCCGATCAACTTCAGGGTCGGCATCAGTTCGGGGTCATCTTCGGTGCGGGTCTGCGCGCCATCGGGCAGGGCCACGTCGTTGCGGGCGAAGGTCGCCAGCCGGTAATCCAGCGCGCCAGCCACCGGCCCCTCCACCTGGTGGCCATCATCCAGCTCCAGGAAGCGCTGGCGGGTGCCCTCGAAGAACATGCGGCCACCATTGGCGGACACCACTTCCAGGCGGTCGTCCTTCTGCCGCTGAAGGAATACCTTGCCCAGCTGGGTGCCATCGGGCGAGATCGAGGACAGGTAAACCACGCCGCCATTGGGCAGCGGGGTGAAGCGGCCCGGCTCCAGGCCCGCCATCAGCACGCTGCGGTTGGCCTCGATGATCATCTGCTCGGCCATCCGGCCGGCCCACGGGCCCAGCCACAGCGAGCAGGCGCCCACCAGGGCCACCACCGGCACCACCAGCATCAGCAGTGGCCGCAGCAGGCGTTTGGGCCCGACGCCAATGGCGGTGATCACCGCCATCTCCGAGTCGCGGTACAGGCGGGCGATGGCCAGCAGCAGGCCCAGCATCAGCGCCAGCGGCAGGATCAGCGGCAGGTAGGCGATGAACTGCAGGCCCAGCTGCGAGAACAGCAGCTTGGCCGGCAGGCGCCCGTCGGCAATGTTGCCGAGGATGTCCACCAGCACGCCGCCCACGCTGACCACCAGCAGGACGATCAGGGTAGCCAGGAAACTCTGGACGAAATCGCCCAGCAGGTATCGGTCGAGCTTCAGCATGGGGCGGTGGTTTAAACTCTGGGGTTCGTTCGCGGTGCCGCCCAGTCTACTGTCTGGGCGTAAACGGCCTGCGATTGTACGGACTCGCCAATGGAATCTGCTCAATGGCCCTCGAATTCACCCTGAACCACGTTGCTCCGGCCGCCGCCGCCGTTGATTGCCTGGTGGTCGGCGCGTATGCCGACCATACCCTGACCGCGGCCGCACAGGCCCTGGACACCGCCAGTGGTGGCCGCCTGGCCGCCCTCGCCCAGCGCGGCGACCTGTCCGGCAAGACCGGCGCGACCACCCTGCTGCACGACCTGCCGGGCGTGACCGCCCCGCGCGTGCTGGTGGTCGGCCTCGGCGAAGTCGCCCGTTTCGGCGTGCCGCAGTACCTGAAGGCCGTCGGCGATGCCGTGCGCGCGCTGAAGGCCGGTGCTGCCCGCAGCGCACTGTTCACCCTGTCCGAAGTGACGGTGAAGGACCGCGACGCGGCCTGGGCGATCCGCCAGGCGGTAATCGCCGCCGATCACGCCGCCTACCGCTACACCGCCACGCTGGGCAAGAAGAAGGCCGACGACGCCGGCCTGGCCCAGCTGGCCATCGCCGGTGACGACGCGCAGGCTCTGGCCCAGGGCCAGGCCATCGCCGCCGGTGTCGAGTTCGCCCGCGAACTGGGCAACCTGCCGCCGAACTACTGCACCCCGGCCTACCTGGCCGAGGTGGGTGTGAAGTTCGCCGGCGAGCATGAAGGTGCCGAAGCCGAGATCCTCGACGAGCATCAGATGGAAGCGCTGGGCATGGGCTCGCTGCTGGCCGTCGCCCGTGGCTCGGCCAACCGCCCGCGCCTGGTCGTGCTGAAGTGGACCAATGGCGGCGACGCCAAGCCGTACGTGCTGGTCGGCAAGGGCATCACCTTCGATACCGGTGGCGTCAACCTGAAGACCCAGGGCGGCATCGAGGAGATGAAGTACGACATGTGCGGTGGCGCCAACGTCATCGGCACCTTCGTTGCTGCGGTCAAGGCCAAGCTGCCGCTGAACCTGGTAGTGGTGGTGCCGGCGGTGGAAAACGCCATCGACGGCAACGCCTACCGCCCGTCCGACGTGATCACCTCGATGTCGGGCAAGACCATCGAAGTGGGCAATACCGACGCCGAAGGCCGCCTGATCCTGTGCGACGCGCTGACCTACGCGCAGCGCTTCGAGCCGGCCGCGCTGGTCGACGTGGCCACCCTGACCGGTGCCTGCATGGTCGCCCTCGGCCACCAGACCGCCGGCCTGATGAGCAAGCACGACGACCTGGCCACCGAGCTGCTGGCCGCCGGCGAACACGTGTTCGACCGCGCCTGGCGCCTGCCGCTGTGGGACGAGTACCAGCCGATGCTGGATTCAAGCTTCGCCGACGTCTACAACATCGGCGGCCGCTGGGCCGGCGCGATCACCGCGGGCTGCTTCCTGTCGCGCTTCGCCGAAGGCCAGCGCTGGGCCCACCTGGACATCGCCGGCGTGGCCAGCGATGAAGGCAAGCGTGGCATGGCCACTGGCCGCCCGGTCGGCCTGCTGAGCCAGTGGCTGCTGGACCAGGTCGCTCGCGCCTGATGCCGTACCTGCCCCTGGCCGGCGCCTGCCGGCCGGGGCATCCTCCGGCACCGCCGGAACCCTGCCTGACCCGGACCCTGCCATGCCCCGCGCCGACTTCTACCTGATCGCCAAGCCCCGTTTCCTGACCGAGCCGCTGCGCCTGGTCTGCGAGCTGGCGCGCAAGGCCAACGACGCCGGGCTGTTCACCCTGGTACTGGCCCGTGACCAGGCCCAGGCCGAGGAACTGGACGAGCTGCTGTGGGCGTTCGACAACGATGCCTACATCCCGCACCAGATCGTGGGTGAGGATGTCGACGAGGAAGAAGCGCTGGTGCTGATCGCCCCGCCGGGCGGTGACGCGCCCGTACGGCCGCTGGTGATCAACCTGCGCGACGAACCCTGGCTCGGCCAGTGCGAACGCGTGCTGGAAGTGGTGCCGGCCGACCCGGAAGCGCGCGAACCGCTGCGCGAACGCTGGCGCCAGTACAAGACCGCCGGTTACGACCTGAACAAGCACGACATGTAAGGCCGCGCCGGCCCCCTTGATGGGCCGCTGCCGCGCCCTGATCCTTCAACGATTACCTCTTGGTTCCCCCGCATGACCCAACTCGCCTCCAGCTACGACCCGAAGTCCTTCGAGACCGACCTCTACGAGGCCTGGGAGAAGGCTGGCCACTTCAAGCCGTCCGGCACGGGCGAGCCGTACACCATCCTGCTGCCGCCGCCGAACGTGACCGGCACCCTGCACATGGGCCACGCCTTCCAGCAGACGCTGATGGATGCGCTGGTGCGCTACCACCGCATGCGCGGCTACGACACGCTGTGGCAGGTCGGTACCGATCATGCCGGCATCGCCACCGAAATGGTGGTCAGCCGCAACCTGGCGCTGGAAGGCAAGGGCGAGACCCGCGATTCGCTGGGTCGCGAAGGCTTCATCGGCAAGGTCTGGGAGTGGAAGCAGCAGTCCGGCGACACCATCGAGCGCCAGATGCGCCGCCTTGGCACCTCCGCCGACTGGTCGCGCAGCACCTTCACCATGGACCCGCAACCGTCGGCTGCGGTCAACGAAGCCTTCGTGCGCTGGTACGAACAGGGCCTGATCTACCGCGGCCAGCGCCTGGTCAACTGGGACCCGGTGCTGAAGACCGCCATTTCCGACCTGGAAGTGGAGAGCGCCGAGGAAGACGGCTTCCTGTGGTCGATCGCCTACACGCTGGATGAGGGCCTGAGCTACGAGCACATCGAGCGCGACGCCGACGGCGTGGAAACCCTGCGCGAAACCCGCGACTATCTGGTCGTCGCCACCACCCGCCCGGAAACCCTGCTGGGCGACACCGCGGTGATGGTGCACCCGGAAGACGCGCGCTATGCGCACCTGATCGGCAAGAGCGTGGTGCTGCCGCTGACCGGCCGCCGCGTGCCGGTGATCGCCGATGACTACGTGGACCGCGCGTTCGGCACCGGCGTGGTCAAGGTCACCCCGGCGCACGATTTCAACGACTACGAAGTGGGCGTGCGCCACAGCTTGCCGATGATCAACCTGTTCACCCCGGTGGCAGCGCTGAATGAAAATGCACCGGAGCGTTTCCAGGGTCTGGACCGCTACGAAGCACGCAAGGCCGTGCTGGCCGAGCTGGAAGACCTGGGCATCCTGGTCGAGACCAAGGCGCACAAGCTGCAGGTGCCGCGCGGTGACCGTACCGGCCAGGTGATCGAGCCGTACCTGACCGACCAGTGGTTCGTGAAGATGGACGACCTGGCCAAGCGTGGCCTGGAACTGGTCGAGGACGGAAGCATTTCCTTCGTGCCGCCGAACTGGATCAACACCTACCGCCACTGGATGAACAACATCCAGGACTGGTGCATCAGCCGCCAGCTGTGGTGGGGCCACCGCATCCCGGCGTGGTTCGACGAAGCCACCGGCAGCTGCTACGTCGGTCGCAGCGAAGAGGAAGTGCGGGCAAAGCACAACCTGGCCAGCGACGTGGTGCTGAACCAGGAAAGCGACGTGCTGGAGACCTGGTTCTCCTCGCAGCTGTGGCCGTTCTCCACCCTGGGCTGGCCGAACGAGCAGGCCATGGCCGAGCGCGGCTTCGATCGCTACCTGCCGTCGTCGGTATTGATCACCGGCTTCGACATCATCTTCTTCTGGGTGGCGCGCATGATCATGGCCACCGACAACCTGGTCGGGAAGATCCCGTTCAAGGACGTCTACTTCACCGGCCTGATCCGCGACGGCCAGGGCCAGAAGATGTCCAAGAGCAAGGGCAACGTGCTCGACCCGCTGGACATCATCGATGGCATCACCATCGACGACCTGGTTGCCAAGCGCACTGGCGGCCTGATGCAGCCGAAGATGGTCGAAAAGATCGAGAAGGCCACCCGCAAGGAATTCCCGGACGGCATTGCTGCCCACGGTGCCGATGCGCTGCGCTTCACCATCGCCGCGCTGGCCACCCACGGCCGCGACATCAAGTTCGACATGAACCGCGCCGAGGGCTACAAGAACTTCTGCAACAAGCTGTGGAACGCCAGCCGCTTCGCGCTGATGAACACTGAAGGCGCGGCGTTCACCGGCGTTCCCAAGCCGCGTACGGATGCCGAGCGCTGGATTCTCTCGCGCCTGGCCGCCACCACCGCCGAAGCGCAGGGCCATTTCGCCGCCTACCGCTTCGACCTGCTGGCGCAGTGCCTGTACGAGTTCGCATGGAACGCGTTCTGCGACTGGTTCCTGGAACTGAGCAAGCCGGCCCTGAATGGTGCCGACGCAGCGGATGCCGAGAGCACCCGTCACACGCTGTTGTACGTGCTGGAAGCGCTGCTGCGCCTGCTGCACCCGCTCACGCCGTTCATCACCGAACAGCTGTGGCAGCAGCTGGCCCCGCGCCTGGGCCTGGCCGAAACCACGCTGTCGCTGCGCCCGTACCCGACCGCCACCGAATTCGCCGGTGATTTCGCCCAGGCCGAGGCCGACGTGGAATGGCTGAAGGCGGTGATCAGTGCGGTGCGTCGCGTGCGCAGCGAACTGAACGTGGCCCCGTCCAAGCAGGTGCCCCTGCGCCTGCAGGCTGGCCTGGAGCAGGACCGCGTGCGCATCGAACGTTTCAGCGCCTCGCTGTCGTTCCTGCTGAAGCTGGACAGCATCCAGTGGCTGGCCGAAGGCGAAAGCGCACCGCCGGCCGCCGCCGCGATCGTGGGCGAGCTGAAGCTGCTGGTGCCGCTGGAAGGCCTGGTCGATCTCGATGCCGAGCGCGTGCGCCTGGACAAGGAAATCGCCCGCGTCGAAGCCGAAAAGGAAAAGAGCGAGACCAAGCTGGCCAAGTTCACCGACAAGGTGCCGCCAGCCGTGGTCGAGCAGGAACGCGTGCGACTGGCCGACTGGAATACTCAGCTGGCCGGCCTGCGCGAGCAGCGCGCGAAGCTGTAAGCGCCGCACTCTGGTGCGTGCCAACCAAGGTTGGCACCTGCCACTGCGGGAGAGGTTGGCACCCACCGAAGCGGAATCGGAAACGCCGGGCGATGCCCGGCGTTTTCATTTCCGCATGGCATCATCGCTGGATGCCTCTTTCCATTTTCCTGCTGGTCCTCGCGGCCGCGGCCCTGCATGCCAGCTGGAATGCGATCGTCAAGCGCGGGCCGGACAAATTCCTCGGCACCGTGCTGGTCACCGGCAGCGCCGCGCTGCTGTCCGCAGCCGCCCTGCCATTCCTGCCATTCCCCGCCCCGCACAGCTGGCCGTGGCTGGCCGCTTCAGTGCTGCTGCAGGTGACGTACTACGGCCTGGTCGCCCGCTGCTACCAGCAGGTCGACATGAGCCTGGCCTACCCGCTGATGCGTGGCAGCGCGCCGATCCTGGTCGCGCTGGCGGGCACCCTGCTGGGCGAGAAGCTGCCACTGGCGGCGTGGCTGGGCGTGGCGCTGGTCAGCACCGGCATCCTGTGCATGGCAGTGGGTGCGCGCGGCGGCCAACTGCGGCTGCCGCTGCTGACCGCGGCGATGATCGCCACCTACACCCTGGTCGATGCGCAGGGCGCGCGCCAGTCCGGCAGCGCACTCAGTTACACGCTGTGGCTGTTCCTGCTATCGGGCGTTCCGCTGCCACTGTGGGCGCTGTACACCCGCGGTGGCGCGGTGCTGGTCTATACACGCCAGCATTGGCCACTGGGCCTGGCCGGTGGCGTCGGCACCACGGCGTCCTACGCGATGGCGTTGTGGGCGATGACCCAGGCACCGGTGGCGATGGTCGCGGCGCTGCGCGAATCGTCGATCCTGTTCGCGTTGCTGATCTCGGTGTTCCTGCTGCGCGAACGGATTCCGCACGCGCGCTGGCTGGCAGCGGCGCTCATCGTCGGTGGCATGCTGGCCTTGCGGCTGGCGTAGCGGTAATGCCGGCCGCTGGCCGGCAACCCTGCTCCTTTACAACGGCGGCATCGTCTGCAGGTCGCCGTCGACCAGTTCGATCGCCATCACCACCGCATCTTCGCGGCCCTGTGCGGCCGGATAGTAACGCGGGCGGCGGCCGATCTCGTTGAAGCCTTCGCTGTGGTACAGCGCCAGCGCCGGCGTGTTGGACGGACGCACCTCCAGGAACACACGCTGCGCGCCGCGGTCACCGGCCAGCTGCACCAGCGCGCGCAGCAGCTGGCGTCCGAGTCCACGCGACTGGGTCAGCGGGTCGATGCAGATGTTCAGCACATGGGCCTCGTCGGCCGCGATGCTGAGTACGCCATAGCCGATCAACTGGCCATCGCGCTCCATGGCCAGACCCGGGTAGCCCGCACGCAGGCAGTCGACGAAGATGCCGCGGGTCCACGGGAACGGATAGCCACGTACTTCGATCGCCATCACCGCGTTGAGATCGCTTTCGCGCAGCGCGCGCAGGCTGACCGGACCGGGCAGGCTGACCGCACTCATGGCGTGCCCCGCTTGCGCAGGGCACGCAGCTGCGGCCACAGCGCACGCTTGGCGGCCGGGTCCTGACGCAGCTGGTCCAGCGGCCAGCTGTCCATCAGCGCCTGCGTGGCCGGATCGTTGGGGTTGCAGCCGGACGCACGCAGCAGGGCAATCTGCAGGCGATCCGGCAGGCGCACCACCGGCTGCCGCGCATTGCCGCCCGGCAGTGGACGACTAGGAGCCGGCGCGGTATCCGGTGCGCTGACCGGAGTCTCGCGACGCGGCGGCGCCGGGCGTTCCTGTCGGGAAACCGGTGTGGCTTCAGCCCGGGGCGCGCGCGCGGGTGCAGTAGGTGCCCGCGCCTGCTCCGCCGCTGACGCGGCAGCCGTCTCGGCTTCGGCCACACTCAGCTGCAGCGCGGCATCCAATTCCGCGGCCAACTGGCCGTCGTGGTAGACGGTGTAGCCCATGGCCTGCAGCCAGGCCTGCTGGGCCGGTGACCACAGCACGGGCAGGTCCTGGCTCACGCGGCCTCGGGCTTCTTGCGCAGGCGCTGCACGGCCCACATCAACGGGCCGGACAAGGCGTACAGGATGCCGACTGCGAACAGCACACGCGGCAGATCGATGACCGCGATGGCGATCGCCACCGGCACCAGTGCCAGCACCAGGAACGGCACGCGGTCGGAACGGGTGCCCTTGGCGGCACCGCCCTTGAAGCTCCAGAAGCGGATGCGGCTGACCATCAGCAGCGCAGCGATGATCGTCACCGCCAGCGCCACGTAGCGCAGCTGGTTGCCATCCCAGCCCAGGTTGCCATCGGCAAAGGCCCAGACGAAGGACATCATCAAGCCAGCCGCAGCCGGGCTGGCCAGGCCGACAAACCAGCGCTTGTCGACCACCGCCACCTGGGTGTTGAAGCGGGCCAGGCGCAGCGCGGCACATGCGGCATACAGGAAAGCGACGGCCCAGCCGACACGGCCGAGCAGCGGGTCATCGAACTTCAGCCACGACAGCGACCAGTGGTACATCACCAGCGCCGGGGCCATGCCGAAACTGACCAGGTCGGCCAGCGAGTCGTACTGCACGCCGAATTCGCTGCTGGTACCGGTCAGGCGCGCAACGCGCCCGTCCAGGCCATCCATCACCGCCGCCACGAACACGGCGATGCTGGCGTTGACGAAGTCCCCGTTGGCCGCGGCGATGATCGCGTAGAAGCCGGCAAACAGGCCGGCGGTGGTGAACAGGTTGGGCAGCAGGTAAATCGTGCGCGAACGCGGCGGCGGTGTGATCGGGTCCATGGAATCCAGTTTAATCGACTTGCCAGTGCTCGGCGCCAATGCTGCAATCGGCGTTCTACGCCCATTCCGTGGAGTTTGCCATGCGTGCCCTGTCCTGCCTTGGATGCCTGCTGCTGTTGGCCAGTGCCAACGTCGTGGCCGGCCCGGTCTATAAATGGAAGGACGCCAATGGCGTGACCCAGTATTCGGAGACCCCTCCGGCGGGCAGGAAATTCGAGACCCGTGCGCAGGCGCGCAGCCCACAGGCTGCGGCCAGCGCCGAGACCCCCGCCGCACCGGTGCCTGAGCAGTGCAGCACGGCCCGGGCCAACCTGGCCCTGCTGGACGGTGGCGGCCAGGTGATGCAGGACACCGATGGCGATGGCAAGGCCGATACCCCGTTGGCTCCGGAGCAGCGCAGTGCGCAGAAGGGATTGGCTGAAGCCGCCATCAAGGCTTACTGCCCGGCGGAGTGAGGGTATCGGCAGGGCTTGCAGCCCTGCACCTGCTTCAAGCAACGGCAACGTCAAACGCCAAAGCGGCTTCCTGAGGGATGGCGGGGCACTGTGGGTTTGCGGGGACGCCGTAAACCCATCCCTGGGGGCTTGGTCGCCGCATCCATGCGGCTCACACCCCGCAAACCCACAGTGCCCCGCCTTCGACAGTTGGCCGGTGGCCGGTGGCCGGTGGCCGGTGGCCGGTGGGCAGTTGATCCACGCCATATGTGGATCAATCTCCATGGAAATCGAATATTTCGGGAATTGATCGAACAGCAGCCGAGCAAGGCTCGACTCTACAGAAATGCAGGCAGGTCGCAGGAATCTGTCGAAGGCGGGGTGGGTCCGG
>NZ_JAOCLC010000097.1:0-13278 GCF_029845105.1 Stenotrophomonas sp. GD03654
ACTCGCGGAATACCGGATCCACATCGCCGTGCCAGCGGCCATGGAACAGCGCCAGCTTGCGTTCGGCCGGGGTCAGGCCGGACTCGACGATCTCCTGCAGCACATCCAGGAACTTGCTTTCATCCTGGCCATCGGCATTGCGCGCCGCACGGTGCTTAAGGCCTTCCACGGAAATCTTCACTGCTTCGCGGGCCAGATCACGCACGGTGCCATTGCGGAACGGCAGGTTCATCGCATGCTTCGGCACGCCGTCGCGCAGTGCATGTCGCTCGGCCAGGGTGAAGTCACGCACCAGGTCCCAGGCGGCATCCAGTGCGGTGTCGTCGTACAGCAGGCCCACCCAGAACGCCGGCAGCGCACACAGACGGCTCCACGGGCCACCATCGGCGCCGCGCATTTCCAGGTACTTCTTCAGCCGCACTTCCGGGAACGCGGTGGTCATGTGGTCCGACCAGTCGCGCAGGGTGGGCAGCGCGCCCGGCAGCACCGGCAGCCTGGCCTGCATGAAATCGCGGAAGCTCTGTCCGCTGGCGTCGTGGTAGATGCCATCGCGGTAGGAGAAATACATCGGCACGTCGAGCAGGTAATCGACATAGCGTTCGTAACCGAACCCATCCTCGAACACGAAGTCGAGCATGCCGGTGCGGTCGGCATCGGTGTCGGTCCAGATGTGCGAGCGGTAGCTCAGATAGCCGTTCGGCTTGCCTTCGGTGAACGGCGAATCGGCGAACAACGCGGTGGCGATCGGCTGCAGCGCCAACGACACGCGGAACTTCTTCACCATGTCCGCTTCGGTGGCGTAGTCCAGGTTCACCTGCACCGTGCAGGTGCGGGTCATCATGTCCAGGCCGAGCGAGCCGACCTTGGGCATGTACGCGCGCATGATCTTGTAGCGGCCCTTCGGCATCCACGGCATCTCATCGCGCTTCCACTTCGGCTGGAAGCCCATGCCGAGGAAACCCAGCTGCAGTTCGCCGGCCACCTGCGCCACTTCATTGAGGTGGGTGCCGGTCTCCACGCAGGTCTGGTGGATGGTTTCCAGCGCCGCGCCGGACAGTTCCAACTGGCCGGCCGGTTCCAGCGTCACCGAGGCGCCATCGCGCAGCAGGGCGATCGTGTTGCCGTTTTCCTGCACCGGCTCCCAGCCGAAGCGGACCAGACCGTTGAGCAGGGCTTCGATGCCGCGCTCACCTTCGAAGGTCGGCGGGCGCAGGTCATCCAGGCGGAACCCGAACTTCTCGTGCTCGGTGCCGATGCGCCACTGCGCGCGGGGCTTCTCGCCGGAGGCGAGCACCTCCACCAGCTGCGAGCGGTCGGTAATGGGTGTATCGGCGACGTGGCTGGGGCTCGACAAGGGGAGGGCTCGCTGGACAGTGGCGGGGGATGTGGGGCCCGGGGCCTTCCATCGCAAGGGCGCACTATAGCGTGGCGACCGGTTGCGTCATGCGACGGTGACGGGTTTCAGCATCCTACCGACGCCCTCTTGACCCTCGTACACTCAAGGCCATGAGCCGCCATTCACGACACCCCGAACTGCACCGCTCCGAGCGTGTCGGCTGGCTGCGTGCCGCCGTGCTGGGCGCCAACGATGGCATCGTCTCGGTGGCCGGCCTGGTGGTCGGCGTGGCCGCCAGCGGCGCCTCGGCTGCGACCATCCTGGCCACCGGCGTGGCCGGCACCGTGGCCGGCGCGATGTCGATGGCCGCCGGCGAGTATGTCTCGGTGCAGACCCAGGCCGACACCGAAGACGCCGACCTGGCGATGGAAAAGCGCGAACTGCACGAAGATCCGCACAGCGAGCTGGAAGAGCTGGCCGCGATCTACCGCCACCGCGGCCTGGAGCCTGCGCTGGCACGGCAGGTGGCCGAACAGCTTACCGCCCACGATGCGCTGGGCGCCCACGCACGCGACGAGCTGGGCATCACCGATACCCTGCGCGCGCGCCCGCTGCAGGCGGCACTGGCCTCGGCCGGGGCCTTTACCTGCGGCGCGGCACTGCCGGTGCTGACCGCCCTGCTCGCGCCGGTGGACAAGGTTGCGATGATGACCACGGCCAGCACCCTGCTCGGCCTGTGCCTGACCGGCGCGATGGCGGCTCGGGCCGGCGGCGCACCGCCGGTACGCGGCGCGATCCGGGTGATGTTCTGGGGCGCACTGGCGATGGCCGCGGCCGCCGGCGTCGGTCGCCTGCTCGGCGCGCACGTGACATGACCGCCATGCTGCCCCCGGCCACCGCACTGCTGGCCGAGATGGCCAGCCTGGCCGGCTGCGCACGCGCCGAAGGTTATGCCTGCATCACCGCACGTCGCGAACATGGCGCCAGCTCGGTGGAGATTCCGCAACCGCAGTTCGCGATCCTGCTGGAAGGCCGCAAGCAGGTGCGTACCGCACACCAGTCGCTGGAGTTCGTTCCCGGCGACATCCTGCTGCTGACCCAGCGTTGCCGCATCGACGTGGTCAACAGCCCCGATCCACGCACTGGCCGCTATCTCAGTGCCATCGTGCCACTGTGTGCCGAGGTGCTGGCAGCCGCACGCACGCTGTGGAGCGAGGAACTTCCCGCGCCGGGCCAGTCGATGGCGCGGTTGCCGTTGATCGAACACGCTACGGTGCTGCGCCAGTGGCGGCAATCGCTGCAGGACGGCCGCTACAGTGAAGCACGATTGGCCCTGGCCTCACTGGTGCTGACGCTGTGCCGGCAGGGCCATGGCAACCTGCTGCTGCCGCAGGCACCGAGCCTCGGCGAACAGATCCGCGACCGCATCGCCGCCGAACCGGCACGCGACTGGCAATCGCGCGACGTGGAAGAGCAGTTCGCGCTGAGCGGCGCCACCCTGCGCCGTCGACTCGCCGCCGAGGACACCAGCCTGCGTCAGCTGCTCACCGAGGCACGGTTGGCGCATGGCATGCAGCTGCTCTATACCACCGACCTGCCGTTGAAGACCGTCGCCGCACGCGCGGGCTACCGGTCTGCGGCGAGTTTCAGCAAGCGCTTCGCCGAGCAGTACGGACTGGCTCCCACAGACATTTGAGGGGGTTCGGCAGGGCTGCGCCCTGCACCCGCCGAAGCGAGAGCAAGAGCCGGAGCAACAGCAACAGCAACAGCAACAGCGTGCATTCCGTGGGATGGCGGGACGGTGTGGGTGGGCAGGACACGCCGTAAACCCGTCCCTGGGGGCTCGATGGCGCCATCCATGGCGCCAACGGTCCTGCCCACCCACACCGCCCCACCTTCGACAGGTTCACTCGGCTGTTGGCAACTGCGGCTTTGTTCCGCGCGGCTGTTGGTAGGTGTCGACCTTGGTCGACACATCTGTCACATATCGAATGAGTCATCCACGCATGGCGTGGATCTACTGTATCGACCAAGGTCGACACCCACCGGGGCAATACGTCGTTCCAACAGATCGCGGAAAACTGTCGAAGGCGGGGTGGGTCCGGTTGCGGGGGCGTGAGCCGCATGGATGCGGCGACCGAGCTTACATGGATGTACTTGCAGCGTCCCCCGCAACCGGACCCACCCCGCCATCCCACAGGAAACCAGTTTTTGACGTTGCTTTGGCTGCGGCCGTTGCCTCTGCGGGTGCAGGGCGCAGCCCTGCAGACAACACCCCTTCCCTGAGCATTCCGCGTAGTGGTTTGAGCGCCGCGCACACATCGGCCACGGCACGCTATGCAGCAACGGAATCATCCGTCGTCCACCGAGAACCGCCATGACCCTGCGTCACCTGCCGCTGCACGGCGCCCTGCTGTTGGCCCTGTCGTCCCTGCCGCTGGCCGCACTGGCCGAAGCCACCTCGCCCGCCCCCACCCAGCAGGTGCCCGGCGTCTACCACCAGCGCGTCGGTGCGCTGCAGATCACCGCCCTGTTCGACGGCGTGGTCGCGCTGGGTCGGCAGGAAGTGGTGGACGTGCCGCCGACGCTGGTCAGCCGCCTGCTCGAAGGCCGCTATGTACCTGAGGACAAGAAAGGCCTGCAGACCGCGATCAACGCCTTCCTGGTGCGCCAGGGCAACCACCTGACCCTGGTCGACACCGGCACCGCGCAGTGCTTTGGCCCCGGCCTGGGCCAAGTGCTGGGCAACTTGCGCGCGTCCGGCGTCGACCCGACCGAGGTGGATGAGGTGCTGCTGACCCACGCCCATCCGGACCACCTGTGTGGCGTGCTCGATGCACAGGGCAAGCCGGCCTATCCCAATGCCACGGTGTGGCTGTCCAAGGCCGATGCCGATTACTGGCTCAACCCTGCCAGCGAGGCCACCGCGCCGAAGGGCGTGCGCTTCGCCTTCCCGCTGGCACGCAACGCGGTGGCGCCGTATCAGGCCAGCGGCCACCTGCGCACCTTCAGCCCCGGCGATGCCCTGCCCGGCGGCGCGGTGGCGATGGACACCCATGGCCACACCCCCGGCCATGTCTCCTACCGGTTCGACAGCCAGGGCCAGTCGCTGCTGGTGTGGGGCGATGTGCTGCACTTCCACGCCGTGCAGTTCGCGCATCCGGAAGCGGCATTCGAGGCGGATTCGGACCGCAAGGCGGCCATCGCCAGCCGGCGGGCGCTGTTGCAGCAGGCCACCGCCAATGGTTGGTGGGTGGCCGGTGCGCACCTGCCGTTCCCCGGCCTGGGCCATGTGCGTGGCGAGGGCAAGGCCTATGCGTGGGTGCCGGCGGAGTATTCGCCGTTGTGAGGGTGTGCCGACCAAGGTCGGCACCCACCGATCGGGTAGCGCCCGGCTGCCAGCCGGGCGACCGGCAATGCCTTATTCCAGCCCCAGCCAACCACCGATCACGCCGCGGGCTTCGTCCACGCCGGTGCGGTCTTCGCCGGAGAACACCTGCACGCTCACGCTGTCGCCGTAGGCCGATTGCAGTTCCTTGCGCACCTTCTGCAGGGACTGCATCTGCTGGCTGCGGCTGAGCTTGTCGGCCTTGGTCAGCAGCGCGTGCGCCGGCAGGCCACGCTGCACGGCATAGGACAGCATCTGCCGGTCGTAGTCCTTCAGCGGATGGCGGATGTCCATCACCACCACCAGGCCCTTCAGCGCCTCGCGGGTGCGGAAGTACTTGTCGATGAAGGCCTGCCAGTGCGCCTGCAGGTCCAGCGGTACCTTGGCGTAGCCGTAACCGGGCAGGTCGACCAGATGCGCTTCCGGGGTGACCTGGAAGAACACCAGCTGCTGGGTCCGGCCGGGGGTCTTGGAGACACGGGCCAGGGCGTTCTGGCGGGTCAGCGCGTTGAGCGCACTGGACTTGCCGGCGTTGGAGCGGCCGGCGAAAGCCACTTCGGCCCCTTCGTCGGGCGGCAGCTGCCGCACGTTGTGGGCCGAAAGGTGGTAACGGGCGCGTTCGATGAGCAATGACATGTGCCTAGGATCGCATGTTGCGGCGCCGCGCGCCCGTGCCGGCGGCCTTTGCGGGCATTTTGCTGCACTGCTGCGTTGACCGTGTGCGGAAACGGCGTTGATAATCCGGGCGATGCCGGCGGCCACCGCCCGGCCCGGTCCATACGGAGCTTCAGCATGCGCCACGCTCGCGTTCTTGCCGTATCCGCCCTTGCCACTGCTGTAGTCGTTGCCGCTGCTGCGTTCGCGCAGACCACGTTGACCCCGCTGCCCGACAACGGGCCGATCAACACCGCCTCGCTGGAGGTGGATTTCAGCAAGACCCACTGGGGCGATGCCAAGGCCGGCCAGACCAAGGCCTCGGCCTGCGCGGCCTGCCATGGCGCCGACGGCAACTCCACGGTGGAGATGTACCCGTCCATCGCCGGCCAGAGCGAACGCTACGTCGCCCAGCAGATGGCCCTGATCGCCAATGGGCAGCGCAGCTCCGGTGCGGCGGTGGCGATGGTGCCGTTCGTGCAGAACCTCACCCCGCAGGACATGCGCGACATCGGTGCGTTCTTCGCGACGCAGAAGGCCACCGCCGGCATCGCCGATGACACGGCGGTCACTGACGGCCCCTACAAGGGCATGAAGTTCTACGAGATCGGCCAGCAGCTGTACCGTGGCGGCGATGCCAAGCGTGGCCTGCCGGCCTGCATGGCCTGCCACGGCCCCAGCGGTGCCGGCAATCCCGGACCGGCCTATCCGCACCTCGGTGGGCAGCACGCCAGCTATGTCGCGCGCCGCCTGCAGGAATACCAGGCCGGCCAGACCAACGAGACCGACAAGGCGCACTTCCAGATCATGGCCACGGTCGCGCAGAAGCTCAGCGAGCAGGAGGTGCAGGCGCTGTCGAGCTACCTGCAGGGCCTGCACAACAAGGCCGACGACGTGGCTGTGACGACCACGCCGGTACAACCGGCTGCCGCGCCCTGACCACCGCTGGTCGGCCCGGGCCGCCACCGCGGCCCTCGCCTGCGGTATGTTTCCTTCACGCCGGCGACCGCGCCGGCGTTGCTTTTTTCAACGGAGATGCGTGTCGATGAGGTTGATTTCCCGCCTGATGTTGTCCGTGCTGGTGCTGCTGCCCCTGGTGGCCTGCGCCGCAACCCCCGCCAATGCCCCGCTGGTCGAGGGCAAAGACTACGAACGCATCGCCCAGCCGGGCCCGTTCCAGCCGCTGGCCGGCAAGATCGAGGTGGTCGAGGTCTTCGGCTACACCTGCCCGCACTGCGCCCATTTCGAACCGCAGCTGGAAGCCTGGGCGGCCAAGCTGCCGGCCGACGTGCGCTTCACCCCGGTTCCGGCGGCCTTCGGCGGCGCCTGGGACGCCTGGGCCCTGGCCTACTACGCCGCCGACGAAGTCGGCGTGGCCAAGCGCAGCCACGCGGCCGTGTTCAAGGCCCTGCACGAGGACGGCTCGCTGCCGATGCAGAACGTCTCGGCCGATGAGCTCGCCACCTTCTACAAGGCCTACGGCGTGACTCCGGACCGTTATCTGCAGGCCCTGCGCGGCGACGCCGTACAGAAGAAGGTCGACGCCGCCCGCGCGTTCGCCCAGCGCACCAGGATTCCGGGCACCCCGGCGATCATCATCAACGGCCAGTACCTGGTGCGTGGCAACAGCTTCAACGACCAGCTGCGCATCGCCTCGGCGCTGATCGCCCAGGCCCGCGCCGCCCGCGGCCGCTGAACCAACGCCCACCATCGACACGGCGCTGTCGCCGCCGCATGTCATCATTTCCCTCTGGCCGGCGCCTGACGCCGGCCCCACCTTTCCAGATGCTGGAGACGTTTCCATGAAGATCCGTTACGCCCTCGCACTCGCAGCGCTGCTGCCGATCCTGGCCGCCTGCAAGGCCGACGATGGCACCGCCAACACCTCCGCGGCTCCGGCCGAACCGGCGGCCGCGCCGGCCACCACCGAACCGGCGGCGCCTGCCGCTGGCGCCGAGGGCGCTGCCCCGGCCGCTGCCGAAGGCGAGAAGGCCGCGACTGAAGCGGCACCGGCCGCTGCACCGGCCCCGACCACCGCCGCACTGACCGGCCCGGCCCCGGTGGAAGGCGCTGACTACCAGGTGATCCCGAACGGCCAGCCGTTCCAGCCGGCCGCCGGCAAGATCGAAGTGACCGAGATCTTCGGCTACGTCTGCCCGGCCTGCGCCGCATTCCAGCCGCTGGTCGGCCCGTGGAAGGCCGGCCTGCCGAGCGACGTGAACTTCGTCTACGTGCCGGCCATGTTCGGCGGCACCTGGGACAACTACGCCCGTGCCTTCTACGCCGCGCAGACCCTGGGCGTGCAGGAGAAGACCCACGAAGCCCTGTACGCTGCCATCCATTCGCAGAAGACCCTGAAGGGCGAGCGCGGCACCGATTCGGTTGACGACATCGCCAAGTTCTACGGTGCCTACGGCGTGGATCCGAAGCAGTTCGCCGCCACCATGGGCAGCTTCGCAGTGAATGCCAAGACCAACTCGGCCAAGCAGTTCGCCCAGCGCAGCCAGATCAGCGGCACCCCGTCGATCATCGTCAACGGCAAGTACCTGGTGAAGGGCAAGAGCTTCCCGGACATGCTGCGCATTGCCGACCACCTGATCGCCCGCGAACGCGGTGCGGCCCAGGCTCACTGATCCAAGAGAAGCACTTCCCGGCCGTGAATTCCCCCCGTACACGGACCCTGCGCTTGCTGACGGCCAACATCCAGGCCGGCTCAAGTACCCGCCGCTACAGCGACTATGTGACCCGCAGCTGGTCACATGCGCTGCCGGCGGGTCGCAAGCGCAGCAGCCTGGACGCGATCGCCACCCTGGCGCGCGAACATGACATCGTCGGCCTGCAGGAGGCCGACCCGGGCAGCCTGCGCTCGGGTTTCACCAACCAGACCCACTACCTGGCCCAGCGTGCCGGCTTCAACTACTGGAGCCATCAGCCGAACCGGCGCATGGGCGGGGTCGCCTCCAGCGCCAATGGCCTGCTGAGCAAGCTGGAACCGGTGGAAGTGCAGGACCACGCCCTGCCCGGCCGCATCGGCGGGCGCGGCGTGCTGCTGGCCAAGTTCGGCGAGGGTGCCGATGGTCTGGCGGTGGCAGTTGCCCATCTGTCGCTGGGCGCGGGCTCGCGGATGTCACAGCTGGGCTTCATCGCCGAGCTGCTGTCCGACCACCCCAACGCAGTGCTGATGGGCGACTTCAACTGCCTGGCCGAGCGCCCGGAAATGCAGGTGCTGTACCAGAAGACCCGGCTGCAGCCCCCGGGCTGCATCGTACCGACCTTCCCCAGCTGGCGCCCCGACCGCGCCATCGACCACATCCTGGTCAGCAGCGGCCTGCAGACCCGCACCGTTGAAGCTGTGCCGGCCGCGTTCTCCGATCACCTCGCGCTGGCGATGCAGATCGACGTCCCGGCCGACGCCCTGCGCTGAACCGCCGCCCCGGTAGGTGCGGACCGTTGGTCCGCACGCTTCGCGCCGGCCGCCGCCTGGCGCCCCCTAAATCAGGGCATAAACGACTTAATCCCCTCCGTCCCTTTTTTCAGGCGGTGACCGGTACCTTCAACCGCCGCGCGGTCATCGTGCTGCCCACCGAGGCCAGCACCGTGCAGCCGATCGCCAGCCACTGCAATCCATGCAGGTGCTCGTGCAGCAGCAGCATCGCCCACAACGCGGCCACCGCCGGTTCCATGCTGATCAGGATGCCGAAGGTCTCCTTCGGCAGGCGCTTGAGCGCCATCATTTCCAGCGACATCGGGATCGCGCTGGAGACCAGCGCCACCAGCAGGCCGGCCGCCAGGATTTTCGGGTCCAGCAGCGCGGCGCCGGCATGCACCACGCCCACCGGTACCACCACCAGCGACGCGGCCAGCAGCCCCAGCGAGACCGAATGCCCGGCGTGCAGATGGCCAGCACGCTTGCCGAACACGATGTACAGGCCCCAGCACGCGGCTGCGCCCATTGCATACAGCACCCCGGCCGGGTCCAGCGCCGGGCCACCGCCCAGCGGCAACAGCAGCAGCAACCCCACCACCGCGCAGCCCACCCAGACGAAGTCGATGGGGCGTCGTGATGACAGCATCGCCACCGTCAGCGGCCCGGTGAATTCGATGGCCACCGCGATGCCGAAGGGAATCGTGCGCAGGGCCATGTAGAACAGCAGGTTCATCAGGCCCAGGGTGAGCCCGTAGCGCAGGATGGTGATCGCATCCACGCGGCTGGTCTTCCAGCGCCATGGCCGCCAGAACAGCAGCAGCAACAGCGCCGAGAAGCCCACGCGCAGCGCGCTGGTGCCCTGGGCGCCGATCAGCGGGAACAGGTGTTTTGCGTAGGAGGTGCCGATGGCCAGCGAGGTGACCGAGCCAAGCACCGCCAGCGCCGGCAACATCGGCGCGAGTCGTGAGGTCTGCATGGGCAAAGTCTATTGCGCCGGCGCCGAGCACTTGGCTCAATTGACAGCCCGTTCGTGCAACTTCTGCTCGCCATGGCCACCGCCCCCGTGCTCGACAGCTTCGATCGCGCCATCCTCGACCTGCTGCAGCGGGACAACACCCTGCCGCAGCGCGAAATCGCCGAGACCGTGCACCTGTCCACCCCGGCTGTGCAGCGCCGCATCAAGCGCCTGCAGGACAGCGGCGTGATCGCAGCCAATGTGGCGGTGGTCGCTGCAGCCAAGGTCGGGCGACCGCTGACCATCATCGTGGAGGTGCGCGTGGTCAGCGAGCAGCGCGAACGCGTGGCGCCGTTCAAGCGCCGCGTGCAGGACGACCCGGCCGTGCAGCAGTGCTACTCGATCACCGGCGATGGCGATTTCCTGCTGCTGCTTTCGGCGGCGTCGATGGAAGAGTACGAGGCGATCACCGAGCGCCTGTTCGGTGGCGATGACAACATCGAGCGCTTCCGCACCTCGGTGGCACTGGGCACGTTGAAGCGGAGTTTCGAAGTCCCGCTGACACCGGCTCTGTAGCGTCGAGCCAGGCTCGACTGCCTTTTGACCGCAAAGCTGAAGCAGTCGGGCGTGGCTCGACTCTACACTTCGAAACCATGAGTACACCGCCCTCCCCTGCCCACCACCTTCGCCGCTGGTTGCTGCGCAGCCTGTGGCTGGCCATCGCCCTCGTCGCCGCGATGACGCTGTGGAACAGCCCATGGGCCGCTGCACCGAAACTGCTGTGGACACTCTCTCGTATGCCGCCGGCCACGCAACTGCCGGTGCCGGTGGACGGCGTGCGGCCACGCCAGATCGCCGATACCTTCGGTGCGCCACGTGGCCGCGACCGCTCCCACGCCGGCATCGACATCTTCGCCAAGCGCGGCACGCCAGTGCGCAGCGCCACGGCCGGTGTCGTCGCGGATGTCAGCGAGCGCGGGCTCGGCGGCCGCCAGGTGTGGGTGATCGGTCCCGGACGCGAACGCTACTACTACGCGCATCTGGAGGACTGGGCCGACGGCCTGGCACGCGGCCAGGTGGTGCAGCCCGGCGATCTGCTCGGCCATGTCGGCGACAGCGGCAACGCCAAGGGCACACCGCCGCACCTGCACTGGGGCATCTACGGCTCGAACGGCCCCCGCGATCCGCTGCCATTGCTGCGCTGACCGCCACCGCGTACCCGCGGACCGATCTGTTCATGATTTGTAAATAGTAATAGTTCGTATTACCATTTCTTTCGTTTCCGGTGGTGCCAGGACGGCCTGCCCGCCCTTCCCTACCCGTAGCGCATCGCCTCCTGGATGACGGCCGAACGCGCGTGCTCGTCCAGGACCCCCATGACCCGTCCCGCCTTCCGTACCCTGCAGCTGCAGCGGCTGTCCGTTGCCGTGCTCGCCGTTCTCTGCGCCGTGGCCCCGGCCGCCTTCGCCGACACCGCCGCCGATCCGACCACGTTGGACAAGGTGGTGGTGAAGGGCGAGCGTGCCGAAGGCTATTCGGTGCGCCGCACCTCGGCCGGTACCCGCTTCGACCTGACACCGCGCGAAATCCCGCAGTCGGTCAGCATCATCAGCCACCAGCGCATCGAAGATCAGAAGCTGGACGACATCATCGACGTGCTGGCCAATACCACCGGCGTGACCAGCACCCAGTCCGACAGCGAGCGCACCGAGTTCTACGCGCGCGGCTTCTACATCGATGCCTACCAGTTCGATGGCCTGCCGACGCAGATGGTGCAGAACTGGAGCTACGGCGATTCCGGCCTGGATCTGGCGCTGTATGACCGCGTGGAAGTGGTGCGCGGTGCCACCGGCCTGCTCAGCGGCGCCGGCAATCCGTCGGCGTCGGTGAACCTGGTGCGCAAGCATGCCGACAGCGCCGAGCTGGCCGGCAGCGTCTCGGTGAACGTGGGCAGCTGGGGCCGCACCCGCACCACCGTGGACGTGGGCAGCGCGCTCAACGCCAGCGGCAGCGTGCGTGGCCGCGTGATCGGCAGCTACCTGGATACCGACGGCCAGATGGACCGCTACAACCAGCGCAAGACGCTGGGCTACGCCGTCATCGACGCCGACCTGACCCCGGACACGCAGCTGAGCGTGGGCTACGACTACCAGCAGAAGCGCGCCAATGGTGCGACCTGGGGCGGCTTCCCGATGTGGTACGCCGATGGCAGCCCGACCAACTATCCGACCTCGTTCAATCCGTCGCCGGACTGGACCTACTGGGACACCACCAGCAAGCGCGCGTTCGCCACCCTGCAGCATGCCTTCAGCAATGGCTGGAAGTTCAAGATCGGCGCCACCCACGACCGCACCAAGGCCGACGACAAGCTGTTCTATCCGTCCTACACCGCGTTCGACAAGAGCACCGGTGCCGGCGTCACGCCGATGGCCGGTTTCTACAACACCGAGCGCAAGGTCGATGGCATCGATGGCTACATCGACGGACCGTTCCAGCTGTTCGGCCGCGAGCACCAGTTCATGGCCGGCCTGAGCTACAACAAGCGCGAGTTCACCAACTACGGTGACTTCCAGATGGGTGGCCCCGGCACCGGCTGGAACCCCTTCAGCTCCTACCTCGACTGGACCGGCAACATTGCCCAGCCGAACTGGAACCCGCTGGCGCTGGCCAGCCAGGGCACCATCACCCAGAAGGCCGGCTATGCCGCCACCCGTCTGTCGCTGGCCGACCCGCTGAAGCTGATCCTCGGTGCGCGCTACACCAACTGGAAGAGCGAAGGCGAGAACGACGACCGCGAACACAAGGTGACCACCCCGTACGCCGGCCTGGTGTATGACATCAACGACACCTACTCCGCGTACGCCAGCTACACCGAGATCTTCCAGCCGCAGACCGCCCGCGACCGCAACGACCGCTATCTCGACCCGGTCGACGGCAAGAGCTACGAGGTGGGCGTCAAGGGTGCCTGGTTCGACAACCGGCTGAACGCCTCGCTGGCGGTGTTCCGCATCGAGCAGGACAACGTCGCCCAGGTCACCAGCGAGCCGATCATCGGCCGCCCGGGTGAGTTCGCCTCGATCGCTGCACGCGGCACCGTCAGCCGCGGCTTCGAGTTCGAAGTGAACGGCGAACTGGCCCCGGGCTGGAATGCGACCTTCGGTGCTTCGCGCTATGTGGCCAAGGACATCAATGGCGCCGACATCAACACCAACCTGCCGCAGACCGCACTGAAGCTGTTCACCAGCTACACCCCGCAGTCGCTGCAGGCGCTGACCGTCGGCGGCGGTGCCAACTGGCAGAACCGCATCTACTACGCCGCACCGGTGGTGGGCCGCTTCGAGCAGCAGGGCTACGCGCTGGTCAGCGCCTTCGTGCGCTACCGCATCTCGCCGGAGTTCAGCGTGCAGGCCAACCTCAACAACCTGCTGGACAAGAAGTACTACTCGCAGATCACCGGCTACGGTGCGTATGGCGATGGCCGCAATGGCTCGCTGACGTTCACCTGGGCGTTCTGATCA
>NZ_JAOCLC010000098.1:0-13221 GCF_029845105.1 Stenotrophomonas sp. GD03654
CGGTTGAGGGGGTGTGAGCGCCATGGATGGCGCGACCAAGCCCCCATGGATGGGTTTACGGCGTCCCCCTCAACCGGACCCACCCCGCCAACCCACGGAAAGCCAGCCTTTGATGTTGACGTTGCTTCTGCAGGTGCAGGGCGCAGCCCTGCCGAAAACTCCACCCTCAGCCGTCGCCCTGGATGCCGCCCGGTGCCTGTGCCGGGTCGCGCCAGCGGCGCACCGTGCGCTGGAAAAACAGGTTGTTCGGCAGCTGCAGCACCGTGCCCTCGTGGCCGTCGCCGGTCTCCTGCAGGGTGGTGTAGATCAGGTTGACGTCGATCACCCGGCCCTTCAGGCCCGGCTTCTCGCCGTTCTCCAGCACCTCGATGTAGTCATGCAGGCGGAACGGGCGGGTGGTGAAGATCAGCAGCGTGCAGAAGATGTTGGACAGCACGCTCCACGCCGCGAAGAAGGCCACTGCGCCCACGGCCGCGAAGCCGGTGAACGCGGTCCACAGTACCGACGGCGATGCGCCGAGCAGGCTGAGGATATACAGCACTGCGCTGAAATAGACCACGAAACTGCTGATCCGGCGTGCGCCCATCGCCATCTCCGGCGGCAGTGTGTAGTGCTCGGCGAAGCGGCGGATCAAGCGCCGTGCCAGCACCCGCAGCAGCCACGCGGCCAGCAGGGTGAGCAGGATCTTCGCGGCGATTCCGGCGTCGTGGAGCCAAGGGTAGGTCCAGGCCGGCAGGTGATCCTTCAGCGACAACATCATGGGGGTGACGACAGGTGGCAATAACGGCCCCCGATGTTACCCGGCGCGTGCGGGGGATTCGACCGCCGGGGTCCAGGCCAGGCACACCAGCTCCTGGCGGTGCTGCTGCAGGCAGGCGCGGCCGTTGTCGGGGCGCAGCTGCAGTGACAGGCCCAGCGGCTGCAGCAGGACGCAGGCAGCGATCACCAGCAGGGCGGCGCAGGATGGGCTGGACATGGCAGGACTCCCGGACGGCAATTTCGCGAAGGACCTTCCATGGATGCAGCCGCCATCCAAAAGGTTGCATGCCATCGATCATCGACCGGCTCTAAACCTTTTCCCGGGTCGCCGCATCCAAGCGATATGCTCGACACCACCATGCCCGCGCCGCCTGCCGCCAATGACGCCGTCGACGAACCCGCCCTGGTGCGGGCGGCGGCCGCGGGCGACACCGCTGCCTACGAACGGCTGTACCGGCGTCACGCGCCGCGTGTATTCGCTGTCCTGTGGCGGTTGTGTGGCGGCCAGCAGGCACGTGCCGAGGATGCGCTGCAGGAGGCTTTCCTGCAGGCGTGGAAAGCACTGCCAGGGTTCCGTTTCGAGAGCAGCCTGTCCACCTGGCTGCATCGGCTGGGCGTCAACGCCGCGCTGATGGAGTTGCGCGGCCGGGCTGCCGGGCAGGACCACGACAGCCTCGATGATATCGACGGAGGCCTGCAGGAACTGGCGGTGCATGACCGTTGTGCCGGCACCGAGCGCGATCTTGAGCGCGCGCTGTCGACACTGCCGCCACGGGCGCGTGCGGTACTGGTACTGCACGACATCGAAGGCTGGAAACACCAGGAAATCGCCGAGCAGCTGCAGATGGCCCTCGGCAGTTCCAAGGCACAGCTGCATCGTGCGCGCGGCCTGTTGCGCGCACGGCTGGGAGACATGACATGAGTACACACGAATACGATTCCGATCACGACCTGCTGGCCCGGCTGCGCGGGCTGCCGAACGAGCGCGATGTCCCCACCGATGGCTGGGCACGCCTGTCGGCCCAGCTGCCGCCGCGTGAACCGCAGGCAGCACCTGCGCCAACGGACAACGTGGTGGCCCTGCCAACGCGCTCGCGGCGCCGCTGGTGGCTGCCGGTCGGCGCTGCCCTGGCGGCCAGCCTGGCGGTCTACGCCGTGGCGCCGTGGCGCCATGCGCAGCCAGAGGTACCGGTACCTTCAGCGCTGCAGCTGCAGGCGGCGGCGATGACCGAGCAGTACCGGCAGGCCGTCGCTTCGCTGCCCGACGGACGGGCGCCGGAATGGCAGCCGGCCCTGCACGAACTGGATGAAAGCGCGGCGCAGATCCGTGCCGCCCTGGCGCAGGACCCGCGTGCGCCGCACCTGCTTGGCCAGCTCAAGCGCACCTATGCGCTGCGGCTGGAACTGACCCGGCAGGCGGCCTATGCCGCCGAGTCCGGCTTGACGACCTGAGGAGACCCCCATGACCCGAACCCTGATTTCCTGCTGTGTCGCGCTGCTGCTGGCCCCTGCCGTGGCGCTGGCCGATACCCGCATCGACGAGCGCCATACCCTGGCCGCGGGCGGTCGCATCGAGCTGAGCAACGTGACCGGCAAGGTGACCGTGCGTGGCTGGGACCGCAATGACGTGCAGCTCACCGGCACGCTCAGCGATGGCCTGCAGCTGCGTCAGGAAAAAAGCGCCAACCGTGTGCGCTGGGAGATCGAGTACCCGCGCCGCAGCAATAACGGCGGCGCAACACTGGTACTGAACGTACCGCGTTCGGTGGAACTGCTGCTCAGCACGGTCAGTGCCAGCCAGGACATCAGTGGCATCGATGTACGGCGGCTGCAGGCCGACACGGTCAGCGGCAGCCTGAGCGCGGCTGGCCGCAGTGGCGACAGCAAGCTCAACACAGTCAGTGGCAGCGTCAGTGCACGCCTGCAGACGCCGAAGTTGGACGTGAACACAGTCAGTGGCCGCATCGAGGCCGGCGGCGGCGTGTCCGGTGATATCGGCGCGCAGACGGTGTCGGGCCGGGTCGAGGTGGACGCTGGCCGCGTGCAGCGGCTGGCGGTGGAGACCGTCTCGGGCAGCATCGATCTGGCAGCAGCCGGACTGGCACCCGGTGGCCGGATCAATGTCGAATCGGTCAGTGCCTCGGTCACGCTGAGCCTGCCGCGCGCGGTGTCGGCGCAGCTGTCGGTGAACAGCTTCAGCGGCTCGATCAACAGCGATGCCGGCCAGGTGGAGCGGCCGCGCTATGGGCCGGGCAGCCACCTCGATACGCGTCTGGGCGGCGGCGACGGTGACATCCGCATCCAGTCGCATTCGGGCAGTGTTCGGGTTCGCCTGGATCGCTGAGCACGGTCCGGCAGGCCGCGGCGGCAGCGCCGCCGCGGTCGGTGCTGGGTCAGCTGGCTTTCTTCAGCGCCCAGGTGGTGCCGAGGACTTCGATCTTGCCACCGGCCTTGCGGAACGCTGCCAGGTCCGAAGCGATCGAATCGCTGCTGACCACGGTGCTGGCGGCCGCGCCCTTGCGTTCGCTGCGGATGCTGTTGCTGGCCTTCGCGGGGGTCTTTGCCTTGCGGGGCATGGTTGCTCCTGTCAGGTGGAAGGGGAGGAAAGCGCCCAGGCGTCGGCCTGGCGCAGGTAGTCCTGCCGCTCGCGGCGGCAGTCATCGCCGCCCATCGAAAACTGGCGGCAGATCGCCGGGCGCTGCGAATAGATCGTGCAGCGCAGGTGATAGGGATCGATCGCCGCGCACCAGCCTTCCTCGTTGCGCGCCATCACGGCACGGCCGTGGGTGTCGCGTGACAGGAACTGGCCGGGCACGTGGTCGCCGGGCTGCAGCAGCACGGGCAGCCGGCAACAGACCGCGTCACAACGGCGGCAGTCGATGGGTGCAGGTGCTGCGTCAGGTTGTAAGGCCACAGGGGCCTGGCGGGTGCCCAAAGCGGGTCTCGATGGCGGCTCAGGTGCTGCGCGGACCATGATCGAGCCAGGAAGGCATGGCCGCTAGGCCCGCAGGGCGGGCCAGGCTGCACCGTGGACACACACCGGCGTGGCCGGTGGAAGGTGCAGCGGAGTTCTAGCCGACCAAGAGTAACTTAGACCGCGTAACGTTTTGTTAATCCTGGCTGGCTGCCGCCAATGCCAGGCCCTGGACCACGCCCAGCGAGGGCTCGCCATGGACCATGCGGGCACCCGGGAAGGCCTCGGCCACGGCCTGGCGCAGGTAGCCGGCACGGGACATGCCGCCGGTCAGGAATACCGCATCCGGGTCGCCGCCGATGTCGCTGCGGACCTGCGCCAGCAGTTCACGGATCTGCTCCAGGTAGCCGTGGGCGGCGGCGGCCAGGCCGTCGGCGCTGCTGTCGGCATGCAGGTCGCGGGCGATGTAGTCCAGCGTGCTGCGGTGCTCGCTGGCGGCGCTGAGGGCGATCTTGGCGCGTTCGACATCGCGGTACAGGCGGGCGGTATTGCCGCTGTCCTGCAGGGCCTGCAGGCGCGCGCCCCACGGGTCGTCGACGTGATCGTATTTGTGCTGCCGGAAGTCACGCTGGCGCGTCATGTCCTGCACTGTCGCTGCTTCCACGTAGTGGTGGGCGGGTACGCGGGTGATACCGCGGCCGAACAGCGGCATGTAGCTGGACAGGCTCAGCGCCAGGTCGATGTCGGTACCGCCGCGGGCGATACCCCAGGCGCGGTGGATGCGCGGGGCGTCGTCGCCGCCGACTTCTGCATACGCGATGTCGGTGGTACCGCCACCGATGTCGACGATCACCGCCTGGTGACGTTCGCGGCTTTCGGCGTGGTAATGCATGGCCGCCGCGGCCGGTTCCTCGAGGAAATCGATCCGGTCGAAGCCGGCCTGGGTGGCCGCTTCGCGCAGGATGTCCAGCGCCTGGTCGTTGCCGGCCGCGCCGATCGAGCTGCGGAACTGCACCGGGCGGCCGAGCAGGGCGGCACGCAGCGGGCGGCCGAGCTGGGCGCTGGCGGTCAGGCGGATGTGTTCGAGGATGTGCGCGGCGATGCCGGTGATGGTCTGCTTCGCGCGCGGGTGCAGGTTGTAGCCCAGCATCGACTTCGGGCTCTGCACCAGGTTGCCTTCGTGTTCCTCGAAATAGGCTTCCAGCGCATCGTCGCCGTAGACCGCGTTCTGCAGCAGGTCGCTGGCGCTGCGTTCCTTGCCGGCGCGGGCTTCCATCCATTCCCGCCGCAGTGCGCGCAGGGCTTCGCGGCGCAGTGCCTGTGGCGTGCGTTCCTGGCCGGCGGCACGGGCTGCGCGTGCGGCGCTGTCGATCATCTGCTGCAGCTGGTGTTCCTGGCCATCATCGAGCTGGAAGTCGTCCGGGTCGGGCACCACGCCGGGGAAATACACGCTGGTACGGAACTGCTCGGCGTCGCCGAAACGGATCGGCAGCAGTTTCCCCTCATGCACGATGGCGGCGGCGGAGTTGCTGGTACCGAAGTCGATGCCGAGGCGCATGGGGAGTTCCGGGGGCGATCAGGGGCCGCGCACTCTGCTGCAGTTCGCGGCCGACTGCAAGTTCCACGAGCGTGCTGTTCCGGCCCTGGTCATGGCGCTGGCCGGATACCGGCCAGGGAAATGGGGCTCCGGGCCAGGCGGTTACAATGGCGGCTGTTGATTCACTTTGAGGTACTTGCTGATGTCTTCTGCCCCCGCCTGCCCGCAGTGCACCCTGGAAAACACCTACGCCGATGGTGCGCTGTGGATCTGCGCCGACTGCGGTTTCGAATGGACCGCCGAGGAAAGCGCCGGTTCGACCCTGGTCGTGCGTGACAGCAACGGCAACACCCTGCAGGCCGGCGACACCGTCACCGTGATCAAGGACCTGAAGGTCAAGGGTTCCTCGATCCCGCTCAAGCAGGGCACCGTGATCCGCAACATCCGCCTGGTCGAGGACGATGCCGAGCACATCGAAGGCAACTCGGACAAGATCAAGGGCCTGGTCCTGAAGACCTGCTTCCTCAAGAAGGCCTGATCGCCTTCAGCGCCGGGCCTGCTGCTGCGCGCGCAAGCGGGCCAGGCTGTCCAGCTTGGCCTGGTAGCGCGCCTGCTCCGGCGCGCCCCCCAGTTCCTGTGCACGCAGCAGTTCGCGGTCGGCGCGCTTGAGCTGGCCAGCCAGGAAATAGACCCGTGCCAGCCCGAAGTGGAACTGATGCGCGGTGTCATACAGGCGCACGGCCTGCCGGTAATAGCGGATCGCCTGGTCCAGCTGGCCGGCGCGTTCGGCCCGGGCGCCGAACATGTACTGCGCGAACGGATCTTCGCGCTGCACCGACTTCAAACGGCGCTCAAGTGACTGCGCCTGCGCGGTCAGTCCCAGGCTGCGGAACAGCGCGGAGGCATTGGTCAGTGCAGCATCCTGGCGGCCGTCCAGCTGCAGCGACCGATCCAGCGCCTGCCGCGCCGCCTCGTTGTTGCCTTCGCGGTGGTCGAGCACGCCGAGGTTGTTCCACACCGGAGCGAACCCGCTGTCCTGAGCCAGGGAAGCGTCGAAGAATGCACGAGCGCCGCCGAAGTCACCGTCGGCGAGGCGCTCCGCACCCAGGTTGTTGTAGAAGTGCGCCAATGCCCGAGCACGGCTCACGGGAACCGGCCCGCGGCGGTCATAGAGCACATTGCGATCCAGATCGACGGTACCGAAACGCCCGCCGACGTCGACACCGGCATTGACGTGGCCGACGCTGTAGACCACGCCCGCGTCCTGGTTCTGGTACCAGGACACCACCTGCCCCACTTCCTGCACGCGGGCCTGGATACCAGCCTCCCGTGCAAGCGTCACGAACAGCAGGGTGAAGGCCAGGCAGTTGGCGCGGCGGTGCTGCCAGATATCGCTGACGGTGTAGGTCGCATCGGCGTCGTACTGAAGGTCCAGCCCGTGCTGATCGAAGATCATCTCTACGAGCGCCTGCAGCCGCTGGTCGCGGGAGTAGCTGCGCTGGATCACCCGCTTCTGGAGCATCGCACGCAGGTCCGCGGGAATGGCGAATACTTCTTCCGGGGTCGGCACACGTGCGGCCGACACGGTGATGGTCGGGGTCGTCACCACATCGGCGGGCGGTGCCTGGCCTGCGCCGAAGGCAGGAACACAGAAAGCCAGCAGCGAAAGGCAGAGGCAATGGGCGGCAGAACGGTACATGACGGTTCCCGGCAGCGGCGGGCGCTCCCGCCTGTGGCGAGTGTATTCCCATGGATGCCAGGCTGCAGCGACCGTTGGTCGGCGCCGTGCTCATCCACAACCGATGTGGACCAGCGCTCGACAAAGCTGTGGACAACCGGCTGTGGGCCCCGCCCGGCAAGCGTTGTGAGTGAGTGGTGAAAAAACCACCAGCTTGCCCGGCACCGGCACAGGCGGGATGATCGGGGCATGGACTTCTCACCGCTGACGCTTGCTCCGGCGCAGTGGCAGGCGCTGCAGGACAGCTATGCAACGCCGCCACGCGCCTACCATCACTTCGGCCATGTACGCGCAGTGCTGCAGCATTGCCAGGAAGTGGCCGAAGGCCCGGGCTGGCGGCAGCCGGCCGAGGTCTATCTGGCCGTGCTCTACCACGACGCGATCTACGAGGCCGGCCGCAAGGACAACGAGGCACGCTCGGCAGCGCTCGCCCTGCAGGCGATCGCGCAGGCGCCGGAGCTTGCCGGTGTCGACACCGCCCGCGTGGAGCAGTTGATCCTGTTGACCGCCCGCCATGGTGCGCTTGGCCGGGACGATGTGGATGCCGAGGCGGCGCTGTTCCTTGACTGCGACATGGCGATCCTGGCCGCGCCGGAGCCGGTGTTCGCCGCCTATGACCGTGGTGTAGCCGAGGAATACAGGGGCGTTGTGCCGGGCTTCCTGTACCGTGCTGGCCGGCGTCGATTCCTGCAGGGGCTGCTGCGTGCACCGCAGATTTTCCTCAGTGACTTCTTCCATCAGCGCCTGGATGCGGCCGCGCGCGACAACCTGCGCCGTCAGCTGGCGCGCTGAGCCAGCCCGGTACACTGGTGGCCTGTTTCCATCGGCTGTCGCCTCCAACCGTGTCCGACCCTGATCCCGATCCCCGCCCGCTGCCGCCGGAAGAGCCCGGTCCCAACGAATGCTGCGGCAGTGGCTGCCCCTTGTGCGTACTTGACCTGTATGCCGACGAGCTGCAGCGCTATCGCAAGGCGCTGGCCGAATGGAAGGCGCGGCATCCTGAGGCCGCACCATGAACCGCACGCGCCCGGCGGCAGCGCTGGCGCTGGTGGCATTGCTGCTGTTTGTGGCCACCGCGCTGTGGACGCAGTTCGCACGTGCCGATCTGGACTGGGTGCGGGCCACGCTCAGCCTTTACCTGCACGGGCCGTGGGGGCTGGCGCTGCGTGCGGCATATTGCCTGCTGGCGCTGGCCATCACGGTGCTTGGCATTGCGCTGTATCGCGGCAGCATCGGTCCGCGGCGCAGTGCGGCGGCGCCGCTGTTGTTCAGCGTCTCAGCACTGGGGCTGGCGACGGTCGCCATCGGTGACAGCTGGCTGCCGGAAGCCACCCCCCTGCTGGCGCCGTTCATCCACGGGCTGGCGGCCAACACCGCGTTCCTGTGCGCCAGTGTCGGCATGCTGCTGCAGGCCTGGTATCTGCGCCGCGAACCGGGCTGGCAGTCCGCCGCCGGCCTGCTCTGGGGTTGGGCCTGGCTGGCGTTCGCACTGTTGTGGCTGCATGTGCTGTGGCGCGCCGGTCCGCCGCGCGGGCTGGGCCAGAAGGCCGTGATCGTGGTGATCGTGGGCTGGCTGCTGTACCTGGCGCTGGCACTGTACCGGCGCGGTCGGCGTACCACGGCCCACTGAATCCCCAACGGCCTGCGCCGGTACGTGCCGTGCACGCGGCGGCGGCGTATCGTGTGCGTATTCCATCGGGGATGCGATATGAAGCGTGCAGGGCTGGGCTGGGCAATGGGTGTGGTTCTGGCGCTGGCGGCGCTGCCGGCGATGGCGGCGGCCAACGTGCAGCAGTTCAGCCACGGGCGGTTCGAGCAGATTCCAGTGCACATGCCGGCCGGCACGCCGCAGCGGGTAGTGATCTGGTTCCATGAGCCCACCGCCGGTGGCGACACCAGCCGCCTGCCGATCGAGGCCCTGCGTGCCGACGGCGCCATGGTTGCCGCCGTGGACATCGCGCACCTGCGCGGGGTGCTCAAGCGCGAGGGTGACCCGACCTGTTCGTTCGGTTCCGGTGACGTCGAGAACTTCTCGCGCTGGCTGCAGGCCTCGCTGCATCTGCCCGGTTACCACCTGCCGCTGGTCGGCGGTGATGGTGAAGGTGCCGAGATGGCCTATTCGCTCGCAGCGCAGGCCGATACCCAGGTGTTCGCCGGCGTGCTGACCACCGGCTTCTGTCCGGACCACAACCACCAGCGCATGGTCTGCGGCGATGGTGTGAAGCACAACAAACTTCAGCCTGCCGAGCTGAACTTCCCGTGGTTGAGTGCGGCCGGTGACCACGGCTGCAAGGTGGGGGAGGCCAGCCAGTTCGTGCAGCAGGTCGCGATGGCGCGTGAGTTCAAGCGCACCGCGCGCGGTGATGCCTCGCCGGGCCTGGTGGCCGCAGCGCGGGTAATCGGCGCGCAGGCCGGCGTCAGCCTGGCACCGCCGCCGGCCGCGCTGAAGGGCCTGCCGGTGGTGGAGATGCCAGCCGCCGGCAACGGCGACACGCTTGCCGTGTTCGTTTCCGGCGACGGTGGTTGGGCCGGCCTGGACAAGAACGTGGCGTCGTCACTCAACGAGCATGGCGTGGCGGTGGTCGGCATCGATTCGCTGCGCTACTTCTGGAGCGAGCGCACGCCGAAGGGCTTTGCCGGTGACCTGCAGAAGATCATCGACCACTACCGCCAGCAGTGGCACCGCGACAAGGTGATGCTGATCGGCTTCTCGCAGGGCGCCGACGTGCTGCCGGCCACCATCAACCAGCTCGATGCCGATACCCGCGCGGCGCTGGACCGTATCGTGCTGCTGTCGGTGGGCAGGAAGGCCGACTTCGAATTCCACGTCAGCAACTGGCTGGGCGGCGGCGGTGACGGTCTGCCGATCGCGCCGGAAGTGGCCAGGCTGCCGGCGGAAAAAACGCTGTGCGTATACGGCGACAAGGATGAGGATGCACTGTGCCCGGACCTGCCGGCCAATGACGGCGTGAGGAAGGTGAAGCTGCCGGGCGATCACCATTTCGGTGGTGACTACGATCGCCTGGCCGAGGTAATCCTCAAGGGCGGGATGTAGCGTCAAGCCATGCCCGACCGCCGTCGCTGACGTGTCGACCAAGGTCGACACCTACCCGGCGAAGTGTAGCGTCGAGCCCTGCTCGACGGATCGCGGCCTCAACTCCGCCGCGGGTCCAGTGAAATCAGGCGCGTGGCATCCAGCAGCGCCGCCGGCAGGTGCATGCCGCCCGGTGCGGCCAGGTAACGCGGCCGCCACTGCGGATCGAACTTCGATTTGAAGCGGCGCAGGCCACTGAATCCATAGAAGCGCTCACCATGCCGCGCGAGCAGGCCGGCCAGCCGGTTCCAGCGACCGGCCAGGCGATGCTGGGCCAGTCCGGACAGCGGTGCCATGCCCAGCGAGAACCGCGCATAGCCCTGCGCGCGGCCCCACAGGAACAGCTCGATGAAGAGGAAGTCCATCGTCCCCTTCGGCGCTTCGTTGACGTGGCGCATCAGGTCCACCGACAGCTCGGCACCGGCCGGTGCCTGCCACAGGTTGGCAAACGCCACGATCTGGCCTTCGGCCTCGACCAGCGCCACCGGGAAGCGCACCAGGTAGTCCGGGTCGTAGCTGCCCAGCGAGAAACCCTTTTCGTCCCCGGATTTGTCTTCCAGCCAGGCGTTGGAAATCGCGTGCAGGCGCGGCAGCAGGCTGGGAATTTCCTCCACTGGCGCTACGCGGAACGACAGGCCGCTGCGCTTGCCGCGGTTCCAGGCCTGGCGCAGGTCGGCACGTTCGCGACCTTCCAGGCCGAAGTCGTGCAGAGGCACCATCGCTTCTTCGCCCAGTTTGACCAGCCCCAGGCCCAGGTCGAGATAGGTCTGCCAGTACGTCTCGCCGACCTGGTAGAAGACCGGACGCAGGCCAAGCCGGTCGGCTTCTTCGCGGAAGCGCCAGATCAGTGCACGGGCGACGTCCGGCGGGCCGACTGGATCGCCCATTGCGATCAGCGAGCCACCATAGCGCTGCATCATCACGAAGCCCAGCCTGGCGTCGTCACGCAGCACTGCCTTGTCGGCGGTCAGTACCAGACAGGCCTGGGTGTCCGTAGCACCCGCCAGCACCGGTGCCAGCGATTGCAGCGTGGCTTCGTCGGCGGCCGGCAGTGGGCTGCGCGTGCTATGCAGCAGCCGCGCCAGGCCGAACATCACCAGCGCGATGGCCACCACCAGCAACGCGCGCAGCGCGCGTGGTGCGTTGCCCGACACCGCGAACTGCCACCACAACTCGTTCTGGTATTCGACATGGCTGTAGGTGAAGAACAGCAGCCAGGTGACCGCCACCAGCACCAGGCCGAGGTTGCGCAGCCACGGCCATGACCAGGCTTCGTCCAGCAGCGCGCCCTGGCGGTAGAACTCGCGACGTGCGGCCCACAGTGCCATCGCCACCAGCACCGCCGAGAGGGCGATCAACAGTTGGCCACCACGCAGCCACAGCGGCAGCGGGGTGATCACGCACACCGCCATCGCCAGCATCCACGCGGCGTGGCTGCGCCGGGCCAGGCCCTGGCCGATCAGCAGCAGTGCGACGCCGCTGAGACTGCCGATCAGGTGCGAGGTTTCGAGGATCGGCAGCGAGGCGTTGACCAGGTGACGGCGCGGCGTCGGCAGCGTGCCGTCGATGACCAGCGCGGCACCGATGCTGAACACCGCCAGCGCGATGATCTGCGGCAACCATGGGCGCAGCGCGTTCCAGCCGGCACGGGTTGCGCCGGCGCTGGCCTGCAGCGGCTGGCGCAGGGCGGGCGCGAGCGCGAGCAGGGTAGCCAGTACCAGCGGCAGTACATAGTAGGTAACGCGGTAGATCAGCGCCGCCGCCAGCACCGCCGCCGGTGCCACCTGCGGCAACAGCTTCAGCAGGCTCCATTCGAACACGCCCAGGCCGGCCGGCACGGTCGAGACCAGGCCGGCCAGCACCGCCACCAGGTACAGGCCGACGAAGCCGGGCAGGCCGGTGGGAGTGGAGTCGGGCAGCAGCACATAGAACGCAGCACTGGCCAGTACCAGCTCGATGACGCTGAGCACGGTGACGCCGATCATGGTCCGGCGGTCGGGTAGCCACAACGCATGGCCGAACACGCTGAACTGCCGTCCATCGCGGCCGACCAGCAGCACGGTGCCGAGATAGGCGAGCAGGGCGACGATGCCGACCACGCGCACGGCTTCGGGATTCAAAGGCAATGCCAACGCCGCCGCCGCAGGTTCCATGCACAGCGCGACGCTGATCAACAGCCATGCACCGAACACGAAACCGAGCGTGCTCATCAGCACTACCTGGCCGATCTGAGCCAGGTCCAGGCCGGCGCTGCGGTAGCCACGCAGGCGCACCGCACCACCGGTCAGCGCGGCAAAGCCGACGGTCTGGCCCAGCGTATGCGCGAGGAAGGCGGTGATGCCGATGCGCGCCGGATGGACGCGGATGCCGCTGCGGCGCAGGCCGATGGCATCGAAGCCGATCAGGCAGGCGTAGCTGGCCAGGCCAAGCACCACGGTGAGCGCGATCTGCATGCCGCTGAGCTGGCGGAACGCCTGGCGGATGGCACGGTAGCCGTGCTCGTCGAATTCACTGGCCAGGCCATGCAGGGCCAGCGAAAGGATCAGCAGGGGAACGACGATGGTGAGGACCCGCTTCCATGCCGGGGTTGAGGAAGCGGTGGCGGGGTCGGTGTCTGGGGTCATCGGCGCAAGGGTGCGTCAGGAAGGGCGAGTGCGGTGTCAACGCGGGCGTGGCGCATCGTGCGCCTGTCGCCGTCATTTGACCAGCGTGCGTGTCGTAGCCCGGTAGTGGGGCTGCGCGAAGGTTGCCCATGCACCCACCGTTGACCGGTTTGGAGGACAATGCAGGCCTGATCACCCGCAGGAGCCACGCCCATGATGGAGCGTTACGACGTCGGACCGCGCATGTCCGAAATGACCGTGTACAACAAGGTCGCCTACCTCTCCGGCCAGATTCCGGAAGACACGAGCCAGGACATCACCGGGCAGACCCGGCAGGTGCTGGCGGAGATCGACAAGCTGCTGGCGCTGGTCGCCAGTGACCGCCAGCACGTGCTGCGCGCGGAAGTGTTCCTGGCCGACATCGCCGACTTCGACGGCATGAACAAGGCGTGGGACGAGTGGGTGGTCGAGGGCGCGACCCCGGCCCGTGCGACCTTCGAAGCCAAGCTGGCCCACGCCGAGTGGAAGGTCGAGATCGTGGTGACGGCGGCGGTGCCGTAACGGCAGGCAAGGTCA
>NZ_JAOCLC010000099.1:0-12602 GCF_029845105.1 Stenotrophomonas sp. GD03654
GTCGGCTGGAAACTACGGCCACCAGCCGTGCCCGAACCGGGCGAAATGATCGGCCGCGCGCTCGAACGGGTTGCGCGCACTCACCCCGCCGCACAGCAGGTACACCGGCAGGTACAGCGGCCCCAGCACCATGTACTGGTACACGTGTGCGCGTTCGTGATCATCCAGCCGGATCAGCGGCTCCACGCCCCACCCGGCCTGGTGCGCATAGGTGCGGCAGGAGATGCCCAGGTCATGGCCGGTGTGCAGGATCACATTGCCCAGCGTGATCGCCCCACCCGGTCCCCACGGCCAGCGGTCGAACACCAGCGCACAATCACGGCCGCTCCAGCGCACTGTTGCGCCACCCAGCATGCCGGCCAGGCCGCCGATCACACCGAACAGTGAATTGGGTGACGTCCACACCGCGCCCAGCACCTGCAGCGCGCGCAGCCAGACCGGCCAGGGCTCTGGAACGGTCTTCAATCGGCCTCGTTCGGCATCAGCAGCCACAGGATCAGGTAGACCAGGATGCCGGGGAAAGCCGCCGAGCCGATCGAGACCAGCACGAACACGATCCGTACCAGCGTGGGGTTCCAGCCGAAGCGGTGGGCGATGCCGCCCATCACGCCGGCAATCATGCGGTCGTTCAATGAACGTGACAGCGTGCGCGGCGTGGTGTTCATGGCAGTCCTCCAAGGCTACGGGAAAAAGCAGTCGAGCATGGCTCGACTCTACACCGCCCCCATGTCTACGGCGTGCGGTGGCGCAGGGCCTGCAGGCGTGCGCCGAACCAGGCGGCTGCGGTCTGTTCAGGCTGCCCCGGGCACTGGATGCGATAGGGCTTGCCGCTCATGCTGCTCTGGCTGGCGGCGCGCTCGATGAACTGCTCGGCGCTGTCCACCATGTCCTTCTTCAGCAGGTAGTCGTACTTGCGCTGCAGGTGCGCGCGCGCATCGCTGCCGTCGTACCAGCTGCCATTGCGCTGGAACCGGCATTGGGAGCCGTCCAGGCTGGAGATCAGCTGGGCGATCTCCCGCCGTGCATCCGCACTGGGTGCGGCCTGCGCAACAGGGGCAGCCAGCAGCAGCGTGGCAAGCAGCAACGAAATCCTTCGCGACATCATCATTCTCCATGCAGTCGAGCATGGCTCGACGCTACAAAAACGAAGCAGGCCTTACGCGTCGCGCGCCTTCAGCCAGCCATCGATCGTGGCCGGCACTTCGCGCTGCGCGCGGCCGGACACGTAGATGCCGATATGGCCGCCACGGAAACTGGACTCGGTGTAGTCCTCGGTGCCCAGGCGTCCACGCATCGCGCGCGAGGCATCCGGCGGCACCAGATGGTCCTGCTCGGCATAGATGTTCAGCACCGGCAGGGTCACCTGCGACAGATCCACCGCTTCCTCGCCGATCCGCACCGTGCCGTTCATCAACCCGTTGCCCTGGTAGAACTGCTTGATGAAGTCGCGGAAGGCCTCGCCCGCCAGGTCCGGTGAATCGAAGATCCACTTCTCCATGCGCAGGAAATCCTCCAGCGCCGCCTTGTCATCGAGGATGTCGAGCAGGCCGACGTACTTCTGCACGTTCAGGCGGAACGGCTTGAGCATCAGGTAACTGGCATTCATCAGGTCGGCCGGGATGTTGCCCAGCGTGTCCACCAGCAGGTCCACGTCCACCTGCTGCGCCCAGTGCGAGAGCATGTTGTCGGCGGTGTGGAAATCGACCGGGGTGACCATGGTGATCAGCTTGCCCAGCTTCTGTCGGCGCAGCGCGGCGTAGCACAGCGCGAACACGCCGCCCTGGCAGATGCCGAGCAGGTCGACCGGTCCACCACTGCGCGCGCGCAGCGCATCGACCGCGCCATCGATGTAGCGCAGCAGATAGTCCTCCAGGGTCTGGAAGCGCTCCGAGCGGTCCGGATAGCCCCAGTCCAGCACGTAGACGTCCTGGCCCAGCGCCAGCAGCTTCTGCACCAGCGAACGGTCGGCCTGAAGGTCGACCATGTACGGCCGGTTGACCAGCGCGTAGACGATCAGCAGCGGCGTGCGCCGGGTCGGTGCCTGTTCGCCGACGAAGCGGTACAGCACCACCTTGCCGTCGCGCCAGACTTCCTCGCGGGCGGTTACGCCATAGTCCACGTCTTCCACCTGCGGCAGCAGCTTCAGGCCTTCCATCAGCTTGCGCTGCATGGCCAGGGTTTCCTGCATCAGGTCATCGGCGTTGAAGCCCAGCGGTCCCTTCATCGGTCACGCGTCCGAGTGGAAGTGCGAGGTGCAGCCTTCTTCGCAGGCGCCTCTTTCGCAGCCGCCTTCTTTACCGGCGCGGCCTTCTTCGCGGCCTTGCGCGCGACCGGCTTCACCTTCGCCGGCGCCGGCTGTGCCACCGGATCGACGTTGCCCGTACCGGCCATGGCCACCACCTGTGCCTGCAGGCGACGCAGGCTGCGCTCCAACTCGGCGATGCGGCGGTGCGCGGCGTCCATCTCGCTGCGGGTCGGCAGGCCGATACGTTCACTCATCTGTTCCACCTCGCGCTGCAAGCCGGCGCGCAAGCGCATCTGTGCGTTGCCCAGCGCGGCATAGACCTGCTGGAACGGCTCGGACATGGCGACCTTGGCGTAGGCCTCCTCGGCCACTTCGATCCACAGGTCGAACATCGCGCGGGCGCTGGTCAACTGGCTGCCGGGCTGCTCGTGCTCGGCGAGGCGCTGCTCGAACAGCGCGAAGGCCTCGTCCAGCGCCTGCTTGATCTGATCGACGTAGGCGCGCGAATGCTGCTGGTACTCCTCCTGCGCCCGCAGCAGCGCCTGCCAGCGCGCCTGGTGCTCGCGGCCGGGGCCGAACGCCGGGCTCTGCAGCCACGGGCCAGCCTGCAGCTGGAACTGCTGCAGCCATGCAGCGAATTCGGGCACGGCGGCGCCGGCCTGGGTGCTGCCACGAGCGCCTTGCAGCATCCACTGCAGCATGCCGTCGCCCTGCCCCTGCACCGCCTCGCGCCAGGCCTGGGCCACATCAGCGCTGCTGGCGTCGCGGCCGGCGAAGCGCGCAGCGACCTCCTGCATGGTGCCGTACCAGCTGCCCGCCTGTTCGCGGAAACGGCGCACCGCATCTTCCGGCGCGCCCTGCCCCTGTTCGGGCAGCAGTTGACCCCACCAATCGAACAGCCGCTTCCAGCTGCCGGGGTCGTCGCCAGCCGGCGCACCGGGCGTGGTCGCATGGCGCAGGGCATCGCCCCAGGCGCCGAAATACTGCCGGGCCAGCGTCTCGAAATCGCTGCTGCCGGCATCATGGGCCGAGCTGGTCATCGCAGGCCTCCGCAGGACTGGCTCATGGCTTGGGGATACGCAGGGTCTTGCTGATCATCAGCGACCCGGACAGGGCGAACAGCAGCACCATCGGATGCAGCTGCCACGGACCGATCTGCCACTGGCCGAACCAGATGTCCCGACCGATGGCGCCGGTGCCGGCAGCGATCGCCAGCACGATCACCAGCACCAGGCTGGTCGGGATCGGGGTGCCTTCGAAATACGTGACCTTGCCCTCGTCGCCGGCCAGTGCCTCGGCGGTGACGTTGTAGCGCGCCAGGCGGCTGACGCCGCAGCAGACGAAGTAGCTCAGCACCAGCCAGTCCCAGCCGCCCTGCATGCCGCAGGCATACGCCAGCGCCGCCGGGGCCACGCCGAAGGAGATCACGTCTGACAGCGAATCCAGCTCGCGGCCCAGGGTGGAACTGGACTTGCGCCAGCGCGCGATGCGCCCGTCGAGGGCGTCGAAGATGAAGGCCAGCGGGATCAGTGCCATGCCGAACAGCAGGTAGCCACGCTCGCCATCCTGCAGGAAGCGCATCGCGGCAAACACCGCACCGGTGCCGCAGAACGCATTGGCCAGGGTGAACCAGTCGGCCAGCTGGAATTCGCGCAGCATCGAGAAGTGACGTTTCATGGAGTCTCACGGGGCATCAAGGCCCACAGGTTACCGCGAGCGCCACCGCCGGCGACAGCGCCGACGGGACTGATTCTTCACCGCTCCCTCACCCACCCTCACCGGCGGTGAATTTTTCGCCACCCATCTTGACAGCCTAGGGGGGTGGCGCCTGTCGCGGCTTATCCACAAAGTTGCCCACGCGTAATCCACACCCCCTGTGGACAACCAGATCTCACCGACTGCGACGGTGGACATTTCCTCATCACCCTGGAGCGGGGTTTCCCTACTTCCCAAGCCACAAGGTCAGCGCTATGGTCACCGGCGGACCCGCCGCCGCCACGTCCGAAACTCTGAAACGGACGATGATGATGCTGGATGCTCCCACCCTGGCCGCACAGCTGCGGCAGCCCCATGGCGAGGCCGCGCTGGCGGTCGCCGACTCGATGAACCGCAGCAACGGCGCACTCAATCTGGCCTCGATCGGGCTGCTGGCCGTTGGCGCTGGCGAACGGATCCTGGAGGTCGGCCCGGGCAATGCGGCCTTCGCGCCGCTGATGCTGCAGGCCGCCGGCAGCCGGCAGCCACTATCTGGGCATCGAGCTGTCCACGGCCATGGTCGAGGCCGGCAACCAGCGGCTGGCCAGCGCCGGGTTGACCGAGCGTGCGGCGATGCGACATGGCGACGCCCATGCGCTGCCGGTCGCCGATGCCGCGATGGATGCCGCGCTGGCGATCAACACCCTGTACTTCTGGCCGAACCTGGCCCCGGTGCTGGACGAGCTGGCGCGGGTACTGCGCCGGGGTGGCCGCCTGTGCCTGGCCTTTGGTGATGCCAGCTTCATGCGCAGCCTGCCATTTGCCGCCGACTTCCAGCTGCATGAGCTGGACGCGGTGGAGCTTGCCCTGCGTGTGTCCGGCTTCCGCGTGTCGGCCTGGCGGAGCCACCGGGAATCCACGGCCGGCAATGACGGCCAGACCCGCGAAAAGCACTTCCACCTGCTGCTGGCACATCGGCGCTGAAGTGGTAGAGCCGGCCGCTGGCCGGCTGCCCCGGCCATTCCGGATTGCCGGCCAGCGGCTGGCACTACCCAGCCTGCACCCGCCGCCAGCGAGCAAAACAGAGCACCTGGATCACCAGCATGGCCACCAGTCCCAACGGCCACGCCCACCACAGCCCCGGCAGACCCTGCCGCGCCTGCAGCCACATCGCCAGCGCCATCACCAGCAGCACCACGACTGTCAGCATCGCCAGACCCAGCATCACCCCGGTGCGGGCGATGGCGGGCAACCGCTCCGTACGCCCGGCACCCATCGCATGCGCCGCGAGGATGGTGGCGGTAATACCCAGCGACATCGCCGGCAGCTGCACCCAGCTCATCAACTGGTTGACCGCACCGTAGGCGGCCGTGGCGGTATATCCGTGGCGATTGATCCAGCCCAGCAACACGATTTCGGCAATGGCCAGGCTGAGCATCTGCAGCGAAGACGGTACGCCGATGCGCAGCATCGAACGGATGAGCGCTCCATCGAAGCGGATGGCTTGCAGCAACTCATGCCCCGGTGCCAGCGGGTGCCCCATCCGCTGCCACCGCCACATCAGCCAGGCCAGGGCCAGCAGCGAGGCGAGCGCCGCCGAGACTGCCGCACTGGCCGAGCCCAGCCGTGGCAGGCCGGCCCAGCCCAGGATCAGCAGCGGCGTGCACAGCAGGCCAACCACCGTGGCCAGCAGCAGCGCATGCAGCGGTGTCTTCGGGTCGCCCACCGCACGGCTCACCGCAGTGGCCAGCCACAGCAGGAAAAACGCCGGTGCCGCCAGCAGCAGAACACGGGCATAGACGATGGATTCGTCGAGGATCTGCGCTGGCGTGCCCAGTGCCGCCAGCAGCTGTGGCGCGAAACCGCCGCCCACCGCCATCACCAGCACTGACAACAGCAGAATCAGTGCCACCGCACTGCCGGCCACCGCGCGAGCCTGTTGCGGCCGGCCCGCGCCCCAGGCCTGGCCGATCAGCACCATCGCGCCGGTCGCCAAGCCCATTACCAGGGCCAGCAGCAGGAAGAAGACAGGGAAGAACGCCGCGGCGGCGGCCACCGCCTGCGTACCCAGCAGATGGCCGAGGTAGATATTGTCCAGCGTGCCTGCGGCCAGCTGCAATGCGTTGGTCAGCAGCATCGGCAGCAGCAGGGTCAGATAGGTGCGCCAGAGGGGCGGCGCGACCGGGGGGATGGGATGTGCGGGGGTGTCCATGGGGTTCTCTGGGCAAGGCGCCGCCCTGCCCGGCGTTTCCGCCAGCAAAGCAAGCACAGGGGAGCGGGTGGTAGCCCGCGATCAGGTGGCGCCGCCGCTCAACGACGGCTCGATGGCTCAGCTGTCGGCGTGGTCCGAAGAATCATCGAAAGCCAGGCGCAGGGCGTGATCGCGCACATCCTCGGGCCAGCTGCGCAGCGCCATTTCCAGGCCCGCCCGGTCGTGCGCGAACAGGACACGGATCGCTTCCTCGAAACCCGGAAGGTCACCGGCGATGGTCTGCAGGAAGTGATAGGCACGCTCGCTGTGACGGCGCTGCCGGTCCTTGTCCGCACCGGCCCGGCTGGCCGCCTCCACCAGCCTGCGCAGAACCACGGAGGCTCCACCCGGCTGTTCTGCCAGCCATGCCCAGTGGCGCGGCAGCAACGTCACTTCGCGGGCGACCACGCCCAGCTTGGGGCGGCCGCGGCCGCGCGGGGCAACAGGTGCGTCTTCGAGAGCGATTCCGGCGTCCGCTTCCACGGCCGATGGAAACGCCTCCGCCACCCGCGCCAGCAGTTCTGCGTCGCAACCGCGCGTATCGAAATCACGGGTGCGGCCGGTAGCGTTGTCGAACACGAGCAGCGGACCGGCAGCGTTGTCGGCGCGCAGCTGCTTCAACGCCAGCGCAGCCACTTCCCGGGTACCGGAAGCGACCAGGCGGTGGCCGTCGAAGCAGCTGAAGGGAGGGAGTCGGGACGCAGGCATGGCACTGACATCAGAGGCGATGCGCAAATATTATCCGGGTAATTTTATCCCGTCAATATTGCCCGGGTATTAATCGATCAGAAGGGCGTGCCAACCAAGGTTGGCACCCACCCGAATGGTAGGCACCCACCAGATCCCCGGAGTCACAGCCGGCTGTAGGACCAGCTCACCATGCGGCCATCCTTGTACGGCATCACGCCGTGGAACGGGCGCGGATCGGCGTCGAACACCAGCGGCAGGAAGTTGCGGTCGCCCTCCCACATCGGCAGCGTGTCCAGCTTGTCCAGGTCCACCCACTCCAGCGTGCCTTCGTGGTTGCCACCATGTGGAGTGCCCTCGAATCCATCGATGACGAACACGAAGCCCAGCCAGTCTTCGCCGTGCTTGCCGAAACCCGGCCAGCTGATGGTGCCGCGCAGGCGCATGCCGGTGCAGTCGATGCCGGCTTCCTCGGCGATTTCGCGGCGCATGCCTGCCGCGACGTCTTCGGTCGGTTCGATCTTGCCGCCCAGCCCGTTGTACTTGCCCAGGTGGTGGTCACCCGGCCGGGTGTTGCGGTGGATCATCAGCACCTGGCGACGATCGGGCGACAGCACGTAGCCCAGGGTGGCGACGATCGGGGTATACGGCATGGGGCAGCATCCAGCGGCAGGTCAGCCGTGGATTATGGCCGATCAGCGCACCAGCGACAGGCGGCGCTCGGCAGCCGCACCGGCGCCATCGGGATCGCGGCGCAGGGTGGCCACACCGTGGCCGCGCTCGGCCAGATATTCCAGCCACTTGCCGAGGAAGGTATTCATCCGCATGCGGTGGCTGATCAGCTCCGCCGGCGGCGGGTACAGGCCCATGGTGTCCTGCCAGCGACGGCCCACGTAGCAGTGGGTGGTCTCGGCCTGGCGCGCGTCACGGTACAGGCGCACATAGGCTGACGGATCCGGCTCGCCGGTGACCGGGTCGGCCAGGTCGTAGGTCAGGCGCAGTTCCACCGTGTAGCGATGGCACTCGATCACGTCCAGGCGAACATCCAGGCCGTCGCCGATCGAGGAGATGTAGCTGCCCGCCACCAGTCCGGCCGGTTCGAACAGGCGCACCAGGTGGCGGTAGTTTTCCGCGTACAGGCCCATGAGCCAGCTCAACCGGCTCAGGCGGGGAATGCGTTCGGTGCGGGGCAAGGCTCGGGCCATGGGTCGATCCTACACGTTGGTGCTTCAACGTGGGGGCGGGATCACCCCGACCAAAGGGGCTCGGTATCGACCAACGGTCGATACCCACCGTGCAGGAGGGTCGATGCCCCCGCGCAGGAGGGTCATCGCCCCGGAGGTAGGCCACGACCGTTGGTCGTGGCGCACGGATCAATACAGCTCGCGCTGCAGCCCCAACGTGGCCAGCACCTTGCTGGAAATCTCCTCGATCGAGGTGTGGGTGGTGCTCAGGGTCGGAATCCGCTCCATCTGGAACATCACCTCGGCCGCGGCCACCTCCCGCTTGCAGGTGTCCAGGTTGGCGTAGCGCGAGTTCGGGCGGCGCTCCTGGCGGATCTGCTGCAGGCGGTCCGGGTCGATGGTCAGGCCGAACAGCTTGCGCCGGTAGGCACGCAGGCGCGGCGGCAGGCGGTCGCTTTCCAGATCCTCATCGGTCAGCGGGTAATTGGCCGCGCGCACCCCGTAATGCAGGGCCAGGTAGATGCAGGTGGGCGTTTTGCCGGCGCGCGAAACCGCTACCAGGATCACGTCGGCATCGTCGTAATTCACCGCGATGCCGTCGTCATGGGTCAGGGCGAAGTTCATCGCATTGATGCGGCGGTGGTAGGTGTCGAAGTCCACCATGCCGTGGGCCTGGCCAACCCGGGCAAGGCGCGGGCTGGCCAGTTCACGCTCCAGCGGCTCGATGAAAGGTGCGAACACGTCCAGCATCAGCGCCCCGCTGTCGGCCAGGATCAGGCTCAGGCTCTGGTCCACGCAGGAGTTCACCACGATCGGCCGGACCTGGTACCGCTCCCCCGCCGCCTGGATCCGGGCGCAGGCTTCACGCGCTTTTTCGGGGTCGTCGACAAACGACATGCGGTCGGTAATGAAGCTGAATCCGGAGAACTGGGTCAGCAGGCTATGCCCAATGGTTTCAGCGGTGATACCGGTTCCATCGGAAACGTAGAACACCGGACGGATGGTCGACATGCGCGCTTTTACCCCCTACGAAGCTTAAAAAGGCCGTCAGCACAAGCTTGTGCCGACGGTGCTCTGCCCGGCATCATATCGGCTTCTTCCTACGGACGCGGCCACTCAGCCCGCCTCGGGCGATGGCCAAACGGAGCATCGCGCTTGAACGAGAACATCCTGTGGTTGCACGAACTGCGTCTGGCCGATCTGGCCCGCGTAGGCGGCAAGAATTCGTCCCTGGGCGAGATGATCGGCAACTTGGCCGGTCTGGGCGTTTCGGTGCCGGGCGGTTATGCCACCACCGCTGAAGCCTTCAAGGACTTCATCGCGCACAACGATCTGTCCAAGCGCATCTTCGACAAGCTGGCCACGCTGGACGTCGAAGACGTCAACGCGCTGACCGCAGCGGGCAAGGAAATCCGCGGCTGGGTCATCGATGCTCCGCTGCAGCCGCAGTTGGACCAGGACATCCGCACTGCCTACGCAAAGCTGAGCGCCGAAAACGGTGGCGGCGACGTGGCCGTGGCCGTGCGTTCGTCGGCCACCGCCGAGGATCTGCCCGATGCCTCCTTCGCCGGCCAGCAGGAAACCTTCCTCAACGTCACCGGTGCCGACGATGTCGTGCACAAGGTCAAGGAAGTGTTCGCCTCGCTGTACAACGACCGCGCCATCGCCTACCGCGTGCACCACGGCTTCAAGCATGAGGACGTGTTCCTGTCCGCCGGCGTGCAGCTGATGGTGCGTTCGGGCGTCGGTTCCTCCGGCGTGCTGTTCACCCTGGACACCGAGTCCGGCTTCCGTGACGTGGTGTTCGTCACCTCGTCCTTCGGCCTGGGCGAAATGGTCGTGCAGGGCGCGGTCAACCCCGACGAGTACTACGTCTACAAGCCCACCCTGCAGGCCGGCAAGCCGGCGATCCTGCGCCGCTCGCTCGGCAGCAAGGCGATCCGCATGGTGTACTCGGATGTCCCGGGTGAGCGCGTCAGGATCGAAGATACCCCGGCCGAACTGCGCAACACCTTCTCGATCAGCGACGAGGACGTGCAGGAGCTGTCCAAGCAGGCGCTGGTCATCGAGAAGCACTACGGCCGCCCGATGGACATCGAGTGGGCCAAGGACGGTGTCAGCGGCAAGCTGTTCATCGTGCAGGCGCGCCCGGAAACAGTGAAGTCGCGCAGCCACGCCACCCAGATCGAGCGCTTCGCGCTGACCGAAAAGGGCGGCAACGTGCTGGCCGAAGGCCGTGCCGTTGGTGCCAAGATCGGTTCGGGCGTGGCCCGCGTGGTGAAGACGCTGGACGACATGAACCGCGTGCAGCCGGGCGACGTGCTGATCGCCGACATGACCGATCCCGATTGGGAGCCGGTGATGAAGCGCGCCTCGGCCATCGTCACCAACCGTGGCGGCCGTACCTGCCACGCCGCGATCATCGCGCGCGAGCTGGGCGTGCCGGCCGTGGTCGGTTCGGGCAACGCCACCAAGGTCATCGAAGATGGCCAGCTGGTCACCGTCAGCTGCGCTGAAGGCGATACCGGCTTCATCTACGAAGGCAAGCTCGGCTTCGAGCGCACCACCACTGATCTGGGCAACATGCCGCCGGCGCCGCTGAAGATCATGATGAACGTGGCCAACCCGGAACGTGCCTTCGACTTCGGCCAGCTGCCGAACGCCGGCATCGGCCTGGCCCGCCTGGAAATGATCATCGCCAGCCACATCGGCATCCACCCGAACGCGCTGCTGGAATACGACCGCCAGGACGCGGCGACTAGGAAGAAGATCGATGAGAAGATCGCCGGCTACGGTGATCCGGTCAGCTTCTACGTCGACCGACTGGCCGAAGGCATCGCCACCCTCACTGCTTCGGTCGCGCCGAATCCGGTGATCGTGCGCCTGTCGGATTTCAAGTCCAACGAGTACGCCAACCTGATCGGCGGCAGCAACTACGAGCCGCACGAAGAGAACCCGATGATCGGCTTCCGCGGCGCCAGCCGTTACGTCGACCCGAGCTTCTCGGCCGCCTTCGCGCTGGAGTGCAAGGCCGTGCTGCGCGTGCGCAACGAAATGGGCCTGGACAACCTGTGGGTCATGATTCCGTTCGTGCGCACCCTGGAAGAAGGCCGCAAGGTCGTCGAGGTGCTGGAACAGAATGGCCTGAAGCAGGGCGAGAACGGCCTGAAGATCATCATGATGTGCGAAGTGCCCTCCAACGCACTGCTCGCCGATGAGTTCCTGGAGATCTTCGACGGCTTCTCGATCGGCTCCAACGACCTGACCCAGCTGAGCCTGGGCCTGGACCGCGACTCGTCGATCGTCGCGCACCTGTTCGACGAGCGTAACCCGGCGGTGAAGAAGCTGCTGTCGATGGCGATCAAGGCAGCACGTGCCAAGGGCAAGTACGTTGGCATCTGCGGCCAGGGCCCGTCCGATCATCCGGATCTGGCCGAATGGCTGATGCAGGAAGGCATCGAGTCGGTGTCGCTGAACCCGGACACCGTGGTCGATACCTGGCTGCGCCTGGCCAAGCTGAAGGCCAACGGCTGATGCCATGATGGCCGCAGGCTGACGTCATGTTCATCGACGTCAGCTGATACTGCTGCTGCACGCAAGCCCCGCCTCTGCGGGGCTTGCTGTTTCTGGCGTCCGCACACGCCACGCGCACCTCGCGCCCGTCCCGCAGCAGCAAAGGAACTCCCGCATGATCGCCGCCGCAACGCCCGCCCCCGCCGCAACCCCTTGGCTCCATTCACTCGACTGGGAACGCCTGCTGGAAACCTATGGCGTACCGTTGCTGGCCGCGATCGTGGTGCTGCTTGTGGGCCTGTGGGTGGCACGACGCCTGTCCAACGCGATGCCGCGCGCTACGGCGCGCATGGGTGTGGACCCGATGCTCGGCAGCTTCCTGCGCAACGTGGTCTATGCCGCATCGCTGGTGATCGTGGTGGTACTGGCCATTGGGACGCTGGGCGTGCAGATCACCCCGCTGCTGGCCGTGCTCGGCACCGCTGGCCTCGCTGTTGGCCTGGCATTGAAGGATTCGCTGTCCAACATCGCCTCGGGCGTGATGCTGGTGACGCTGCGACCGTTCCGCGTGGGCGATGTGGTCACCGTGGCCGGGCAGACCGGCACCGTGCGCGAAGTGCGCATCTTCCAGACCGTTCTGACCGGTGCCGACAACCAGCACACCACCATTCCGAACACGCTGATCACCGCCGCGCCGATCATCAACCTGACCGCCGAGCCGACGCGCCGCGTCGAACTGGTGATTGGCATCGGCTACGAGGACAACATCCAGCTGGCACGCGATACCGCGCTCGCACTGATGAAGGCCGACCCACGCGTGCTGCAGACGCCAGCACCGGACGTGGTGGTGTACGAGCTGGGTGCGCATGCAATCAACCTGGGCATCCGCTGCTACGTGAAGTCGGCCGACTGGTTCGGCACCAAGGTGACGTTGCTGGAACAGCTGAAGCTGGGCTATGACAAGGCCGGTATCAACATTCCGTATCCGCAGCAGGACATGCACCTGTACCTGCATGGCAAGGATGGC
>NZ_JAOCLC010000100.1:0-12550 GCF_029845105.1 Stenotrophomonas sp. GD03654
GCCGAGGTCTGAGCCGGACCGGTCCGGTTGCGATCAGCGGCTGGGATCGCGTTCCGGGCTTGGCCGCTTTGCCAGCTTGCGCTGCAGCGAACGCCGGTGCATGCCGAGCAGGCGCGCGGCCGCGGACACGTTACCGCCGGTCTCGTGCATCGCCTGCTGGATGTGTTCCCACTGCAGGCGGCTGATCGGGGTCATCGCGTCGGGCACTTCCATTTCGCCATCGTCGGCCGGGCCGTCGTCTTCCTCGCCGAGGGCGCGCAGGATCATCGGCACCGTGGCCGGCTTCGGCAGGTAGTCGTCGGCGCCGAGCTTGATCGCCTCCACCGCGGTGGCGATGCTGGCGTAGCCGGTCACCAGCAGGATGCGCATGTCCGCGCGCAACGCGCGCATCGGCTGGATCAGGGCGAGGCCGGAATCGCTGCCCAGCTTCAGGTCGATCAGCGCGAACGCCGGCGGATGCTGGCGGGCCAGCGCCAGTGCACTGGCGGCATCCTGCGCGGTCTGCGTTTCAAGCCCCTTGCGGGCCAGGCTGCGCTGCAGGGTGCGCAGGTACAGTTCGTCGTCGTCGACCAGCAGGCCGAGGGTTGAGGTGCTCATGGGGTTTCCTCGCGTGGGGCCAGCGGCAGGCGGAAGCCGACGCGGCTGCCGGCGCCCTGGGCCGGGCGCATCCACATCTCGCCGTCGAGGCGTTCGATGGTGGCATGGGACAGGGCCAGGCCGACGCCCATGCCCTCGCTTTTGCTGCTGCCGAACAGCTTGCCCGGCAGCACGGCAGCACGGGCGTCGAAGCCATGGCCATAGTCGCGTACTTCGCCGATCAGGTCGTCGCCTTCGATGCGCAGGTCCAGGTCCACGCGTGGCCGGCCGGCCTTCTCGCCGGCGTCGGCGGCATTGTTGAGAAGGACCATCAGCAGATGGCCCACGCCCGGGTCGAGTGGCAGCCGCAGCGGCGCATCGTCGTTGCGGTGCAGGTCGATGGTCGGCCGCACCAGGCGCCACTGTTCCAGTACCTGCTGGGCACTGGAGTGGCTGCGCCCCGGTGCATCGGCCGAGGCAGGTGCGGCCAGCGCCAGCACGCGCTCACGGCACTGCACCAGCAGCTCGCGCAGGGTTTCCATGTCTTCGCGCACTTCGGGCTCTTCGCTGCGCTCGGCGACGTCATCGGCGAGCAGGGTCATGGTTGCCAGCGGCGTGTTCAGCTCATGCGCCACCGAGGCGGCATGGGTGGCCAGGGCGACGATGCCCTCGTTGCGGGCGAAGCGTTCGCGCAGGGCCGACAGTTCCAGTTCGCGCTGGCGCAGCGCCAGCGCCAGGCGGGTAGAGAACGTCAGCACGACCGCCGCGGAAATCAGGAAATTGGCGACCACGCCCCAGCGGTTGAGGTCCTGCGCGCGGAAATAGCCATCCGGCAGCGGCTGCCCGAAGATGCCGCTGGCGGCATAGCCGAGCAGGCAGGCCAGCGCGACCGCCAGCGCCCAGCGCAGGGGCAGGGCGAACGCGGCCAATGCGATCAGGATCAGGAACAGCGAACTGAACGGGTTGGCCATGCCACCGCTCCAGCCCACCATCCAGGTCAGGATGATCACGTCCACCAGGATGTGGCCGAATGCGGTCAGCGGCGCGGTGTCGGCCGCCTCCGGGCGCAGCTGGGTGTAGATGTTGAACAGGGTCAGCACGGCTACGCCGGCCCACAGCGGCAGCTGCGGCAATGGCAGGCCCAGCACCCAGGTGGCTACCAGGATGGTGGCGGCCTGGCCACCTACGGCAAGCCAGCGCAGGCTGCACAGGGTACGGAGAAACGGGGCGTCGGGACCGGTCATTCATGCTCATCGTATGCGTTCACGCGTGACCGTGCCTGCGACAATCGGCCGCAGCCGTGCCTCCGGCTGAATGCGAGTCACCCCGAATGCGGGGGCGGGCGGTAGAATGCGCCCATGCACGACGCCGTCTCCCGCCCGACTCCCCCCTCCGATGCCACCTCCTGGCCCCGCCGCCAGACCCATGCCGTGCAGATCGGCGGGGTCACCGTAGGTGGAGGCAAGCCGGTCGTGGTGCAGTCGATGACCAACACGGACACGTCCGACGTCGCCTCCAGCGTGAAGCAGGTGGCCGAGCTCTGGCGTGCGGGTTCGGAAATGGTGCGTTTGACCGTCAACACCGTTGAAGCCGCTGCGGCGATCCCGCGCATCGTCGACAAGCTGGCGATGATGGGCATCGACGTGCCACTGATCGGTGACTTCCATTACAACGGCCACCAGCTGCTCACCGCCGAACCGGCGTGTGCCGAAGCGCTGGCCAAGTACCGCATCAACCCGGGCAACGTCGGCTTCGGCAAGAAGAAGGACCTGCAGTTCGCCCAGTTGATCGAGTTCGCGATCCGCTACAGCAAGCCGGTGCGCATCGGCGCCAACTGGGGCTCGCTGGACCAGGCCCTGGCGGCGAAGCTGATGGACGAGAACAACCTGCGCGAGCAGCCCTGGGATGCCGGCCGCGTGCTGCGCGAGGCGCTGATCCGCTCGGCGCTGGACTCGGCCGAGCAGGCGGTGGAGCTCGGCCTGCCGCGCGATCGCATCGTGCTGTCGGCCAAGGTCAGTGGCGTGCAGGAGCTGATCGCGGTTTACCGCGACCTTGCCCAGCGCTCGGACTTCGCCCTGCACCTGGGCCTGACCGAAGCCGGTATCGGTAGCAAGGGCATCGTCGCCTCGTCGGCGGCGCTGAGCGTGCTGCTGCAGGAAGGCATCGGTGACACCATCCGGATCTCGCTGACCCCGGAACCGGGTCAGTCGCGTACGCAGGAAGTGATCGTTGCCCAGGAACTGCTGCAGACCACCGGGCAGCGTGCCTTCACGCCGCTGGTCACGGCCTGCCCGGGCTGCGGCCGCACCACCTCCGAGTTCTTCCAGGAGCTGGCCAAGGTGGTGCAGAACCACGTGCGCGAGAAGATGCCGCTGTGGAAGATCCATCACCCGGGTGCGGAGAACATGACCCTGGCGGTGATGGGCTGCATCGTCAACGGACCGGGTGAGTCGCGCCATGCCAACATCGGCATCTCGCTGCCGGGCACGGGTGAAACGCCTGCGGCACCGGTGTTCGTCGATGGAGAGAAGAAGGTGACCCTGCGTGGCGACAACATCGCCCAGGAGTTCGTCGCCCTGATCGACGACTACGTCGAACACAAATATGTCCGAAGCGCCGGATAAGCCCGCGATCCTCGCTGCACCGGAGTCCGCCTCCGGCTTCCGCCACTGGATGGCGCGCAATGCCTGGCGCCTGGTCCTGCTGTTCGGTGGCGTGCTGCTGCCGCTGGCCGGCTTCGTCGCCCTGGCCGACGAGGTGCACGAGTTTGAATCGTTCCATTTCGACGCGCCGCTGCTGTGGCAGATGCATGGCCTGCATTCGCCGCTGCTGGACCGCTTCTTCGTGCTCATTTCCAGGCTGGGCTACGAATGGTTCCTGATCCCGGCCGATGTGCTGATCATCGCAGTGTTGCTGGGCTACCGGCGTTGGCGTGAAGCCACGTTCGTGGCGGTCAGCTTCGTCGGCTCGGCACTGCTGAACATGGGCAGCAAGCACTTCTTCCAGCGCCAGCGCCCCAGCCTGTGGGAATCGATCGCCCCGGAATCGACGTTCAGCTTCCCCAGTGGCCACGCGATGGGCTCGATGACCCTGGCGTTGACCCTGGTGCTGCTGGCCTGGAACACCCGCTGGCGCTGGCCGGTGCTGTTGCTGGCGCCGGCATTCAGCCTGCTGGTCAGCGTGTCCCGGGTCTATCTGGGGGTGCATTACCCCTCCGATATCCTGGCCGGATGGTGTGCCGCGCTGGTTTGGGTGGTAGGGTGCTATCTGGTCATGTTCAGTCGCCGGCACCCATGGCGACGTCATGGCTCGCCGCCAGCGAAGGCCAGCGAAGCATCATCACAGGGGGATTGACGTGGATGGCCCTTGAGGGACGTCTACGTGATAGATCAGTTGTTTCGTTGCAGCAGGTTCTGCAAGACAGGGGGCAAGCACAACGCGCGGTACTGTGATGCGCAAGGCAGATTGCCGGGGTCGCATTCCGAACGCGCTTGCAGGGGTATCGGCACCCCACCTAGCTTGACCTGCAATGGCCGCATTCGAAGAGGTACGTGGATGACGATTCGAGTCTACCTGGTGGATGACCACGCGCTGGTCTGCACCGGGATGAAGATGATTCTGTCGGGGGAAACCGACATCGAGGTGGTGGGCGAAGCCGAGACCGGCGAAGATGCGCTGCGTGAAGTCCGTCAGCTGCTGCCGGATGTGGTGCTGTGTGACCTGCACCTGCCGGGTGTGAGCGGCATGGAAGTGACCGAGCGTATCGTGCGCAGCCACCGCAATACCCGCGTGGTGATCGTGTCGGTGCTGGAAGATGGCCCGCTGCCGAAGCGGCTGCTTGAAGCCGGTGCTGCCGGCTACATCGGCAAGGGCTGCGATGCGCAGGAGCTGTTGCGCGCGGTGCGTGACGTGGCCGGTGGCCGTCGCTACCTAGGCACCAGCATCGCGCAGAACCTGGCGCTGTCGACGGTGGAAGGCAACGGTTCGCCGTTCGACAGCCTGTCGCCGCGCGAGCTGGAGGTGGCACTGCTGCTGACCCAGGGCCTGCGTCAGGAGGACATCGCGCGTCGTCTGAGCCTGAGTGCGAAGACGGTGAACACGCACAAGGCGCGGTTGTTCGAGAAGATGGGGATCCACGACAACATCGCGTTGGCGCGGATGGCCAGCCAGTACGGGCTGGTGGATCCGGCGCGGCCGCTGTAAGGGATTCGGCCAACGGCTGAGCCCCTCGCGGTGGTGGTGCGGTTGGATTGTGGTGGTTGGCCGGGCGGATGGGCTGTGCAGGGGGCGCTGCAAGTACGTCCCTGTAAGCTCGGTCGCCGCATCCATGCGGCTCACGCCCCTGCACAACCCATCCGCCCGGCCACGGACAGGTTCCGTGCGCGTCCACCGCGGAATTGAAGAAGGAAGAGCAGGAGCGGGTCGCGCGCTTTGCGCCTCTGGATGCTGGTTCTGTAGAGCCGAGCCGATGCTCGGCTGCTTTCCGTTCCGCTGGGGCGGAGCCGAGCATGGGCTCGGCTCTACACCTTTGTCGGGCTCAGTGGCCGCGCACGCGCTGGATGATCTTGGCGGCGTCTGCGGCGCTGGCGCGCACCTTGTCCCATTCGCCGTTGGCGATCCAGTTGCCCGGCACCATCCACGAACCACCGATGCAGACCACGTTCTTCTGCTCGAGGTATTCGGCGGCGGTGTTCTCGGTGATGCCGCCGGTCGGGCACAGCTTCAGGTCCGCCACCGGGCCGGCCAGTCCCTTGATCATTGCCAGGCCACCCACAGCCGTGGCCGGGAACAGCTTGCACACGCGGAAGCCGCGGGCGTAGAGCGACAGCAGCTCGGTCGGGGTGGCTGCACCCGGCACCACCGGCAGCGGTGCAGCGGCCAGTGCATCAGCCAGTGCCGGCGGCGTACCCGGGGTCACCAGGAAGTCCGCACCCGCATCGATCGACTGCTGCATCTGCTCCACGGTCAGCACCGTACCGGCACCCACCACCACGTCCGGCAGCTCGCGCTTGAGCATCGCCAGCGCTTCCATCGCCACCGGCGTGCGCAGCGTCAGCTCGATCGCCGGCAAGCCACCTTCCAGCAGCGCCGCACTGACCGCACGCGCCTGGTCCAGCGTATGAATCGTCACCACCGGCAGGATGCCCGCCGCATGCAACAGCTCCGCCGCCTTCACCTGATGTTGTTCGATACCCATAGCTCTGCTTCTGCCTTTGCTTCTGCTTTTGAATTTGATTTTCAGTGATCACTTCGCGGCGTCGATGCGCCGTAGAGTGTCAGGAGGGCGCGGGTAGCCCCAGCCGGGACCGTGAGCGGCATGGATGCCGCGACCGAGCCCCCATGGAGGGGTTTACGGCGTGTCCCGGCCAGGGCGCTCTACTGCCCAGATCGGGAAGCCTGCCGCGGCTTTTCGCTTCAGGCGTCTTTTGCCTCATGCGGCGCCGCCGCTGCCGCCGCATCGTGCCCCAGCTCGTATTCCGCGTCGTACTCCCACGGCCCACCATCGGCCGCCGCCGGCCCGCACGAAATCGAAATCGCCCCCTGGTCGGCCGGACCCACCACGCGGCGGTTGATCGCGAACAGATTGCGGCCCAGGTCATGCGCGGCAGGCGCAGTGTTCGGCGCCAGCGGGCGTGCCGCCCATTCGGCCGCGTCCACCAGCACTTCCAGCGTGCCGGCCTCGCCATCCAGGCGGATCATGTCGCCCTCGCGCACCTTGGCCAGCGGGCCGCCGCGGGCAGCCTCCGGCGTCACGTGGATCGCTGCCGGAATCTTGCCCGAGGCGCCGGACAGGCGGCCGTCTGTGACCAGCGCCACGCGCCGGCCCTGGTTCTGCAGCAGGCCCAGCAGGGGCGCCAGCGAATGCAGTTCCGGCATGCCGTTCGCACGCGGGCCCTGGTAACGCACCACTGCCACGAAATGCTCGGGCAGCAGGCCACCGGCATGCAGCTTGTTCAACACCTGCGGTGCATCGACCACCACCGCCGGTGCTTCGATCGTGCGGTACTGCGGCTTCACCGCCGACAGCTTGATCAGCGACTTGCCCAGGTTGCCGCGCAGCAGCCGCAGTCCGCCCTGGTGCTCGAACGGATTGTCGACGCCACGCACCACTTCGTCATCGGCGCTGCGTTCCAGGCCCGGCAGATAGACGAGCTGGCCATCGCGCAGCTGCGGTTCGCGTGCGTAGTCGGCCATGCCGCCACGCGCGACGCTGACCAGGTCGCCATGCATCAGGCCCGCCTTGATCAGCTCGCCGAATACGAAGGCCGGGCCGCCTGCGGCCGCAAAACGGTTCACGTCGGCGTCGCCGTTCGGATAGACGCGGGCCAGCAGCGGGATCAGCTGCGACAGTTCGTCGAAGTCGTCCCAGGTCAGCACGATGCCGGCAGCACGCGCCACCGCGATCCAGTGGATGGTGTGGTTGGTCGACCCGCCGGTGGCCATCAGCGCGATGACGGCGTTGATGATCGCGCGCTCGTCGATGATCCGGCCCAGCGGGCGGAAGTCGTCGCCCAATGCGGTGATGTCCAACGCACGTTCGGTCGCTTCGCGGGTCAGTGCATCGCGCAGTGGCGTGCCCGGATTGACGAACGACGCGCCCGGCAGCTGCACGCCCATCGCTTCCAGCAGCACCTGGTTGGAGTTGGCCGTGCCGTAGAAGGTGCAGGTGCCGGCGCCATGGTAGGAGGCGGACTCGGCTTCCAGCAGTTCTTCGCGGGTGGCTTCACCGGCGGCATAGCGCTCGCGCACTTCGGCCTTCTGCTTGTTCGGGATGCCCGGTGTCATCGGGCCGGCCGGCACGAACACCGCCGGCAGATGGCCGAAGGCCAGCGCACCGATCAGCAGGCCCGGTACGATCTTGTCGCAGACACCGAGGTAGACGGTGGTGTCGAACATGTCGTGGCTGAGGCCGATCGCCGTGGCCTGGGCAATGACATCGCGCGAGAACAGGGACAGTTCCATGCCTCCGCGGCCCTGGGTGACGCCGTCGCACATCGCCGGCACGCCGCCGGCCACCTGTGCGGTGGCGCCAAGCTCGCGCGCGATCTCGCGGATCTGTTCCGGATAGGTCTCGAACGGCTGGTGCGCCGACAGCATGTCGTTGTAGGCGGTGATGATGCCGAGGTTCGGCGTCACCCCGCCGCGCAGGCGGCTCTTGTCGGTGCCGCCGCAGGCGGCGAACCCGTGGGCGAGGTTGCCGCAGCTCAGGCGGCTGCGGAACGGGCCCTCACGCAGGGAGGCGTCGATCGCGGCCAGATAGGCGGCACGCGAGGCGGCGCTGCGGCGGATGACACGCTCAGTGATGGCTTGCAGTTGCGGATGGAGGCTCATTGGCTACCGGCGTTCGTGGTGGCGAGAGGCAAGCGGCGGCGCGGCGCCGCCGCCGACATCAATCAGCCCAGTGGACGCGCAGGCGCGCGCCTTCCAGGTTGATCGCGTTGAGGATCGGATACTGCTGGGCATCGTTGCTGTCCAGCGCCTGGCGCAGCACCTGCAGCTTCTGCTTGCCACGCAGCAGCAGCAGGCGCTGGCGGCATTGGCGCAGGCCGTGCGGGGTCAGCGTGATGCGCAGCGGCCACTGGTTCGCGCCCGGGCAGCCGGTGGCATCCAGTGCCGCGTAGGGCAGGGTGCTTTCCAGTGCGCGGGCCAGGTCCTTCGAGCCCGGGAACAGCGAGGCGGTGTGGCCGTCGTTGCCCATGCCCAGTGCCACCAGGCTCGGCGGCTGGCTGTGCTGGGCCTGCAGGTTGGCGGTGTAGACGCATTCCGGCAGCGGCTTGCCGATGCGCACCAGCGGGTCGAAATGCGCACCTTCGGCGCGCTTGAGCAGGTTTTCGCGCACCAGCCAGGCATTGCTGTCGCGATCCTGCGGCGACAGCCAGCGCTCGTCGGCCAGGCTCACTTCCACCCGGTCCCAGTGCACGTCCAACTCGGCCAGTGCCTGGTAGATCGGCGCCGGCGTGGTGCCGCCGGACAACAGGATGCGGGCGCGGCCCACTTCGTTGATGTCGTGGTTGAGGGTCTGCGCCATCTCGGCGGCCACTGCCTCGATCCAGCCATCGGCATCGCCGTGGTTGATGAACTCGATGCGGTCGTCGTGGAAGGTGGGGCTCATGCGGCAACTCCAGGTGCGTCACGTTCGGCGTCGGCGGCATAGGCGGCGGCGCCCAGCAGTCCGGCGTGGGGATGCATCACGGCCAAGGAGGGCACGCGCGCCATGATCGAAGAGAACCGCCCCTTGTGTTCGAAGCGCTGGCGGAAACCGGAGTGCTGCAGTGAATCGAGCATCTTCGGGGTCAGGCCGCCGGTCAGGAACACGCCGTCCCAGGCGCCCTGGGTCAGCACCAGGTCACCGGCAATGGCGCCGAACACCGCGCAGAACACGTCCACGGTGCGCATCGCCTGCGGATCACCGTGCAGGGCGCGGGCGGTCACGTCCACCGGCTGCAGCTGGCCCGGGTCGATACCGGCCATCTCACACACCGCGCGATGGATGTTGACCAGGCCGGGGCCGCAGATCAGCCGCTCGTTGGAGACGCGACCGAACTGTTCGGACAGGATTTCCAGGATGCGGATCTCCTCCGGGGTTCCCGGCGGGAAGCTGACATGGCCGCCTTCGGTTTCCAGCGGGTAGCAGCGCCCGTGGCGCAGGATCAGGCCGCCGACACCCAGGCCGGTACCCGGGCCGATCACCGCGTAGTTGCGCGGCTGGCCGGGCTTGCCCGGGACCCAGGCGGCACCGCCGACCTGGACCACGTCATCGGGCTGCAGCAGTGAAATCGCCATCGCCTGTGCGGCGAAGTCGTTGATCAGGTGCAGTTCGTCGAAACCGAGCATGGCGGCGGTGCGGCTGCGCGAGATCACCCACGGATGGTTGGTGATGCGCGCTTCGTCTCCATCGACCCGACCGGCAACCGCGAACACGCCGCGGCTTGCAGTGGCGCCGATCTGTTCCAGATGGTGGCGCGCGGCATCACCCAGCGACGGGAACTCCGCCACCGCGTACTCGCGGATGCTGTCTTTCTGCAGCGGTGCGTCCAGCGAGGTGTCGGCCAGGGCGAAGCGGGCGTTGGTGCCACCGATGTCGGCGACCAGCACCGGCTGCGAACTCGCACTCATGCCGAGGCTCCAGTGTCCGGTGCGTCCACACCCTGCGGAAGGAACTCGCCCGCATTGCTCGGGCCCCATTGGCCGGCCGGGTAGGGTTCCAGCGGCAGCTTGGCGTCCTTCCAGGCATCGGCGACGCTGTCGATCCACGCCCAGGCGGCGCGCACTTCGTCATCGCGCACGAACAGCGTGTGGTTGCCGTTGAACGCGTCCAGGAACAGACGTTCGTACGCGATGCGGCGGTGCAGGCCGGTTGGCACCGACAGTTCCAGTTCCAGCGGATGCAGTTCCAGCGCGCCCCATTCCGGGCCGGCCAGGCTGCTCATCAGGCCCAGTTCGATGTTTTCCTGCGGCTGCAGCTGGAACACCAGGCGGTTCGGTGCGGCCTGCGCGCGCTGCGGGCGCTCGAACAGCCAGTGGGTGACCGGCTTCAGCGTGACCACCACGCGGGTAGTGCGCTCGGGCAGGCGCTTGCCGGTGACGAGGTGGAACGGCACACCGCTCCAGCGCCAGTTGTCGATGTGCGCGGTGACACCGGCGAAGGTTTCCACGTCGCTGCCTTCCGGCGGCTGATAGGCCTGGGCCGGTTGCCCGTTGATGGTGCCGGCGGTGTAGCGGCCACGGATGCTGTCACGCGCGGCGTGCTTGGCATCAAGCGGGCGCAGGGCGCGCAGCACCTTGACCTTCTCGTCGCGGATGCGGTCGGCTTCCAGCGAGGCCGGCGGTTCCATCGCCACCATGCACAGCAGCTGCAGGATGTGGCTCTGCACCATGTCGCGCAGCGCGCCGGAGCGTGCGTAGTAGGCGTCGCGGCCGTCCACGCCTTCGCTCTCGGCCACCAGGATGTGCACCGATTCGATGTAGTTGCGGTTCCATACCGCTTCCAGCAGCGTGTTGCCGAAGCGCAGCGCGATCAGGTTCTGCACCGCTGCCTTGCCCAGGTAGTGGTCGAGGCGGAACACGCGGTCTTCGTCGATCCACTGGCCGATGGTGCTGATGATTTCCTCGGCGCTCTCGCTGTCGCTGCCGATGGGCTTCTCCAGCATCAGCCGTGCCGGTGCGGCAAGTGCACCGCCCTTGGCCAGGCCTTCGCAGGTGGAGATGTACAGGCTAGGCGGGATGGCCAGGTAGCTGACGCACTTGCGGTCCACCAGGTCGGAGACCGCGACGGCAACCGAGTCGACATCGCGCAGGTCCACCGAACGGTAGTCGATGCGGCGCAGCAGGGCGCCGATGTCATCCTGCGTGGCCATCGGCATGGCCTGCTGCAGGCGCGGCCGCAGGATGTCATGGAAGGCTTCGGTGTCATGCCCGGACAGGGCCAGCGCACGGATGCGGAAGTCCTCCGGCAGCAGGCCGTCGCCAAGCAGGCGAAGCAGCGAAGGGAACAGGTAGCGCTGGGCCAGATCACCTGTGGCACCGAACAGGAAGAGGGTGTCGTGCATCGCTCGAGTTTCAGATCCGGGTGACATCGTTGTCAATCGCTTCATGGCTGGGTTCGGGGGACATCCGCGCAACTGCCTGTCCGAGGTTCGTCGGGGGCGTTCTCCGGGATACCGGAAGACCGTTCCATTCGAAACCACTACCTCGGCGGAACCTTCGTTCAACCGCCGACGCAGATCGGTGCGCACCGATCATCGGATAGTGCCACGTGAAAACGTTTACATGGCAGAATGGGCAACTGTATTCGATTGCAGTGCTCGCCGTCATGCGGCAAGCGCGCAATCATCACTGCCATCGGGAGGGCCGAGGCAGTCCCAAAAGACAGCCCGGCTTCGGGCGGACCGGATAGGTGATATGGCAAAAGTGCAGTTGCAGGGTGTGCGCAAGGTCTATGACAACGGCCAGGTCGCGGTGAAGGACGCCAGCTTCGAGGTCGCCGATGGCGAGCTGATGGTGCTGGTCGGTCCGTCCGGCTGTGGCAAGTCGACCCTGCTGCGGATGGTGGCTGGCCTGGAGGAGATCAGCGGCGGCACGCTGACCATCGGTGATCGCGTGGTCAACGACGTGGCGCCGAAGGATCGCGACATCGCCATGGTGTTCCAGAGCTACGCGCTGTACCCGCACATGACCGTGGCCGAGAACCTGGCCTTCGGCCTGAAGCTGCGCGGGCATGACAAGGCGACCATCGACAAGCGCATCGCCGACGCCGCGCAGACGCTGGGCCTGACCGAGATGATGGACAAGCTGCCCAAGGCGATGTCCGGCGGCCAGCGCCAGCGAGTTGCGCTGGGCCGGGCGCTGGTGCGCGAGCCGGCGGTGTTCCTGCTCGACGAACCGCTGTCCAATCTGGATGCCAAGCTGCGCCACAGCGTGCGCACCGAGATCGCGCAGCTGCACCGCAAGCTGGGCACCACCATGATCTACGTGACGCACGACCAGGTCGAAGCGATGACCCTGGGCCAGCGCATCGTGGTGCTGAAGGACGGCATCATCCAGCAGATCGATACGCCGATGGCACTGTACGACCGCCCGGCCAACCTGTTCGTGGCGGGTTTCCTCGGCAGTCCGGCGATGAACGTGCTGCGTGGCACGCTGCAGGGCGATGCCGGTGGCGTGACCGTGGTCGACGGCGAGTGGCGTGCACCGCTGGGCCAGGCCACGATCGATCCGGCATGGCTGCAGAAGCCGATCGCGGTGGGCGTGCGGCCAGAGCACCTGCAACCGGCAGGCAGCGAAGACACGCACGCGTTCACCGCGCGCATTGAAGGCATCGAGCCCGTCGGCAACGAGATTTTCGTCAACATGAGCAGTGGCCAGCATGCACTGACCATGCGTGTTGCGCCGCAGGCGCTGCCAGCGGTGGGCGAGCAGATCCGCGTGGCGATCCACCCGCAGGGACTGCACTTCTTCAGCCCGGAAACCGGCG